>DATKHK010000025.1:0-2772 GCA_035510255.1 Saccharimonadales bacterium (SeqCode)
GGTCATTACGGTAGTATTGGGCAGCCAGGACCGGTTCGGCGATACTACTAACCTGGCAGACTGGATTAATCAGAACTACCGATGGCAAGCTCCACTCCATTAGTCGCCCTTATCGGCCGGCCGAACGTCGGCAAGTCCAGCCTGTTTAACCGTCTGGTGGGCGCCCGGCAGGCCATCACCCATGAAACCGCTGGCACCACCCGCGACGCCAACTACGGCCAGGTCAGCTGGGGCAAGCATCATTTTTTGCTGATCGATACGGCCGGCATGGACGACACCAAGCATCATGGCAAGGAGGCGCTGGAGCTGGCGGTGCAAGAGCAGGTGAAGGAAGTGTCGCAGCTGGCCGACGTGCTGGTGTTGGTGGTCGACGCCGCCGTGATGATCACGCCGGAGGATCAGGCCGCCGCCCGGCTAGCCCGCAAAAGCGGCAAACCGGTGGTGCTAGCTATTAATAAGATCGATACGACGGCCGGCGAGCTCGGCGACAGCTTTAACCGCTTGGGGCTCGCGCCGATGGTTGAAACCTCGGCGGTCCACGGCCGCGGCAGTGGTGACCTGCTGGACGCCATCTGTGCCCACATTGCGGCCACGCCGGAGCCACCGGCCGAACCAATTATCACCCTGGCGCTGCTGGGGCGACCGAACGTCGGCAAGTCTAGCCTGCTGAACGCCATGGCCGGCAAGCAGCAGGCGATCGTCAGCGAGCGGGCCGGCACCACCCGCGATGTTGGCAGCATTGACATTGCCTACCATGGCCAAACCATTCGCATTCTTGATACCGCCGGGCTGCGGCGCCGCGGCAAGATTGAAGGGGGAATCGAAAAGTACTCGAGCCTACGCACACTCGCCTCAATCGCTCAGGCTGATATCTGTGTGGTGGTGATGGATGCCACCGAGCCAAGCGTCGCCGGCGACCAACACATCGCCGGGGCGGTGGTCGAGGCCGGCAAGGGGCTAATTTTAGCCGTGAACAAATGGGACGCGGTCGAAAAGGAGACCGGCACCCAGGAGCGCTTTACCCGCCACCTGGTACACGACTTTGCCTTTGCGCACTGGGCCCCGCTGGTGTACATATCGGCCACCCAGGGCCTGAATGTTACGCGTATTTTTGAGCAGGTCCGCGCTATTGCCGCGACGCGCGAGATTAAAGTACCCACCGCCGAACTCAACCGCGTGGTTGAGCGCCTCATCGCCAAGCAGCCACCGGCCGGCCTGAAGAATCGCCGGCCCAAGATCAAGTACGCCACCCAAACCGGCACCAACCCGCCGGAGTTCACTTTTTTCGCGAGCTACCCGAATATGATTCACTTTTCCTACCAGCGTTACCTGGAAAACGGGCTGCGCGAGGCTTTTAAGTTTGACGGCACGCCGATCCAGATCAAGTTCCGCGACAAATAATCGCGCGGAGCTTACGTCTTTTCGTTTATACTAACGGTATGAAACTGATCGTCGGGCTCGGCAATGTCGGCGCCCAATACCATAGCACGCGTCACAACCTCGGCTTTGCCGTGGTTGATATGTTGGCGATTGGCTTTGGCCATCAGCCCAGTGAGTTTAAGAAGCACTCCCGGGCCGCCGCGACCATACTGGAGCTAAAAGCCGACCAAAACTGCATTCTGGCCGAGCCGACCACCATGATGAACCTGAGCGGGCAGGCGGTTGGGGCGCTGATGCGCTTTTACAAGATAGCTCCCAGCGATGTTTGGGTGGTTCATGATGACGTTGACCTGCCGTTTGGCCAGATGCGAGTGCGCCAAGGCGGTAGCAGCGCCGGCCACAACGGCGTAAACTCCATCATAGATCACATTGGCGACCGGTTTTGGCGCATCCGCCTCGGCGTCGCCAACCAGCATCTGGCAACCACCCCTACCGATAAGTTCGTGCTTGATTCGTTTTCGGCCGAAGAGGCCGAGCACATACCGGCCATTCTCAATGGCGCCGCCGATTATTTGGCATCATCCCTGGTGGGAGGCGGCTTGACCGACCACACCCAAACTTTTTAACGCCTACATTTAACCAAAGCTTAATAATCGTCTGCCACAATAGCAATAAGCCGCTGGCGACCTCCTGGTGAAATCATATATATGTCGTGGAGCCGCCGCCAGTGGCCCTATATAAGTCCATATAATAAAACCCCATGTCAGGGTAGATCCACAAACACAGGGTTTTATTGCACCCTCCAATGCCGTGCGTAATTGCATTTTAGCGATCTGGCAATAGTAATGAGACCGGGCATTCGAGGGACTGAACTACCTGCGGGCGTTCTAAAGGAGGGTGCATTTAGGCGCCGTGCAGGCAGGTCAGTAGGGTTTACTGGTGAATGTGCAACCTTATAAAAAGGTATGAGTCCGAATATATCACACATTGTTATAATTGTCAACTATTTTTATGCAAACTTCTATGCAATTTACTACACTAATTAGTGCAAATCCCCAATACCCCAAACTGCTTCGAGAGATACATAATCCGCCTGCGGCGCTGTATCTGCAAGGTGAGCTGACAACGCGGCCGCTGGTGGCGATTGTCGGTAGCCGTCGTTTAAGCGACTATGGGCGGCAGGTCACCTATAAGCTGGCCAGCGAGTTAGCGGCGGCCGGCTTGGGAATTGTTTCCGGATTGGCGATCGGCATTGACGCGGTGGCCCACCAGGCAGCACTGGATGCCGGCGGCTATACTGTGGCAGTACTGGGCTCAGGGCTAAACATGGTGTACCCGGCCCGCAACCGGGAGCTGGCCCGCCAAATTTTAGACAGCGGCGGCGCCTTACTC
>DATKHK010000026.1:0-2202 GCA_035510255.1 Saccharimonadales bacterium (SeqCode)
CGGTTGAGCGGGGACTGTATGTGGCCCTAAACGGCATTATGACCTTTACCAAGGAAGCGGCTCAGCTGGAGGCAGGGCGGCTGGTGCCGACGGAGCGGCTACTATTGGAAACCGACTGCCCGTTTTTGAGTCCGGTGCCGTATCGCGGCAAAACCAACGAGCCGGCTAGGGTGGCGGAGATCGCGGCGTTTGTGGCCGAGCTGCGCGGGCAGCCGCTGGATGAGCTGGCCCGGCAGACGACCGCTAACGCGGCGGCGCTGTTTAAGATAGCGGTGAGCTAGCCGGTGAAAACCCATCACTACTTTGATTACGCGGCGGCTACACCGCTAGATCCGCGGGTGCTGAAAGCTATGCAGCCGTATCTGACCGAGCGGTTTGCCAACCCCTCCTCGTTGCATACGCCGGGAAGGGAGCAGCGGGCCGCCTTAACCGATGCTCGTAAGCGGATTGCCGGGGTGCTGGGCGCCAAGCCGGCCGAGATTATTTTTACTAGTGGGAGTACCGAGGGAATTAATCTGGCAATGCAGGGAGTGTTGCGCGGCTTTCCCCAGAGCCGGGTGGTGATCAGTGCTATTGAGCATGAGGCGGTCGTGGCGGTGGCGAGTGGTCTGGAACGGGGCTGGCAGGTGGGTACGATAACAGTGGGGGAGAGTGGGGTGGTCGATTCGCTGCAGCTAGCGGCGGCGATTGACGATACCACCGTGCTGGTCTGCCTGCAGTATGCCAACAATGAGATCGGCAGCCTCCAGCCGATTAGTAGGGTGGCCGCCGAGGTTGCCCGGATTCGAGCCGACCGCTTGCGGCGGGGGGTGACGCGGCCGCTCTATCTGTTTTGTGATGCCGCCCAGGCCGGAATGTTAAGTTTGGCGGTGGCCCGGCTGGGGGTTGATCTTTTAACCATGGGTGGCTCCAAAATCTATGGCCCGCCCGGCAGCGGCTTTCTCTACGTGCGTACCGGCACCCAGCTGCAGCCGATTTTGTACGGCGGAGGTCAGGAAAACTCGGTGCGGCCGGGGACCGAAAATGTGGCAGCGGCGGTAGGGCTGGCGGCGGCGCTGGAGCTGGTACAAGCCGACCGGGCGGCCGAAGCCAAGCGGCAGGCGGGTTTGCGCGACTGGATATGGCAGGAGCTGAGACAGCAGCTGGACGGGCTGCTGCTAAACGGCACCATGAACCCCCGGCTTCCCAGCAATCTTAACCTGGTAGTGAATGGTGCGCCCGGCGAGACACTGGTGGCTCATCTGGATGCGGCCGGTATCGCGGTAGCCACCGGGGCAGCCTGCCTGGCGGCTAGTGACGATCCCTCACCGGTGCTACTGGCGATTGGCCGTACTCCAGAGCAAGCCGCCGCTAGCCTGCGCCTTACCCTGGGGCGCGGCACCTCCAAAGCCGATGCCCAAAGCTTGGTGAACACCCTGCGCAAGGTGGTGCCGCGGGTGCGGCAGCTGTAATTCAGTGGTATCGGGTACAATGTAGCCATGCGTCGTATCACAAAACTAGCAATCTGGTTGGGAGGGCTGGTGGCGGTGGTGGCCTTGGCTATTATCGGTATTGGGTTGTTTCTATCACCCCAAGACAAGCTGCGCCAAGCCGACGTGATTGTAGCGGTCAGTGGCGGGGAGACCAGCCAACGTACTAACGAGGCGGTGCGTGTTTATAAAGAGGGCTATGCCCCCAGGCTGTTGTTTTCGGGGGCGGCAGCCGATCCGAACAGCCCCTCAAACGCGGCGATCATGCGCCGTAATGCCATTAACCAGGGAGTACCGGCCAGCGCCATTTTGATTGAGCCGAATTCCACTACAACCGCCCAAAACGCCGCCGACTGTGCGCCAATTATTCACGCGCTGGGTGCGCACACCATAATTCTCGTGACCTCGCCCTACCATCAGCGGCGGGCCTGGCTGAGTTTTCATCAGGTGTTGGGGTCGAGCGTTACCATTATCAACCATTCGGCGAGCGACAGCGTTTGGCGCAAAAGTACTTGGTGGACCAATCCAGAGACGATCAAGCTGACGTTCGAAGAGCTGCAGAAGATTATTTATGTGTGGTCAACCAACCCGCAACCGGCCAATACCTAGCTCGACAGGTAAATATCATCCTGTCATAATAATATATTATGAAGGTTTTTGTCGGTTTAAGCGGAGGGGTTGATAGCTCGGTGACAGCGGCGCTCTTGCAGCGTGACGGCCACCAGGTTACCGC
>DATKHK010000027.1:0-3895 GCA_035510255.1 Saccharimonadales bacterium (SeqCode)
ATATAACTCCCGGGCAAACATACTTCGGTCACTGTACGCCTTCCATTGCAAGCAATAGCTCTCTGTAACGAACAACAAAGAACGGTTTGATTGTTCTACCAGTGTAGCTGCTCCTAAAATCCGTTCACTGGCCACTTTTGAACGTCGTCAGTATCTCTTTGTATAACCTTATAACCCCCGAAGGAGCTTGCACCATGGAAACTACTATCTCTCGTATTAATAAAGAAGTAAACGTCAACGCCTTTTACTTTAACCAACACAAAGATTTCAAAACCTTCCCGAAGCAAATCGAATTCGACGGCACCAACTACACCTTCATTGAGAACGGCTTGCGCCTCTTGGTACAAAAAGGTCAGCAATTTGTCGAACTGTTCGACATGAGTGATGGCCGCAGTACCTTCCGCTTGCGCCAAGAGGCCGGACACTGGACCCTGGTCGGCATAAAGGCCCTGGTTTAACTGTGACCATTAACTACAAATAGAGGAGTCAATTGTTATGGACGAGGAAGTATACGCTTTCGAGGCCCAGCAGGCTGCCAGCGACCAGAGCGGTCTAAGTATCCACGCCGGCTTTCCGAACCCTAGCGACGATGCCCGAAGCTTAAGCCTGGACTTTAATCAATTACTAGTCACGCACAGCAGCGGCACCTTTGTGTTTCGCATCCGCGGACAGGAGTGGCAAAGCTTCAGTATTTGGGATGGAGATATAGCGGTCGTTGATCGAGTACTCGACCCGCTCGGTAGTGATCTCGTCATTTGGAGCCAGGAGTCTGAAGTCGGCTTTGGACTGTCCAGGCTACGCTTAATACCCGAGGGAGCAACGCTGTGGGGCGTGGTGACGGCTATCATACATGAGTTACGGAAGGTCAGTCATGAGTAACCAGAAAGTCCTGGCACTGATTGATGCCAACAACTTTTTCGTCAGTTGCGAGCGGCTCTTTCGGCCCGAGCTGGCCACTAGGCCGGTGATTGTACGCTCCAGTAACGACGGCTGCGTGGTAGCTCGCAGCAATGAAGCCAAAGCCCTCGGTATCCCCATGGGCGCACCCGTCTTTAAGATTCGCCACTTGCTTAAGGCCCATAACATTACCGAGTTTTCCGGCAGCTTCGACCTCTACGGCGATATTAGCTACCGCCTGACTGAGCTGCTGCGAGCGCTGTGCCCGCGCATTGAAGCCTACTCCGTCGACGAATCATTCCTCGATCTTAGTGAACTCGGCATCGTAGATTATGAAGCGTGGGGCAGGGTAGTCAGAGCCCACATTTGGCGAGCGATCGGTATTCCGGTGTCTATCGGCATCGCCCCCACCAAAACCTTAGCCAAACTAGCTTCGGAGCTGGCCAAGAAGCAGCTGGAGGGATCAGGCGTCAAAAGCTTTATTGGCCAGCCTGAAGGTCAGCTCAGCGAAGCACTTGCTAGAATCCCAGTCCAAGACCTCTGGGGCGTCGGCTGGCGCTTAGCCCCACGCCTGAAGGCTGAAGGGCTGCTGACTGCCGCCGACATCCAAACATTGCCGCCCAAGCGCGCTCAGCAGCTCATGGGTGTCCACGGCCGACAGTTGGTGGCCGAACTTAACGGCACCAGTTGCATGCCCTTAGAGGCCGCCGGCCGGCCGCACCAGAGTTTGAGTCGAACCCGCATGTTTGGCGCTGACACGAGTGAACTCGGGGTTCTGGAAGCCGCTCTGGCAACGCTCGGCACCACGGCCTGCGTGCGGCTGCGCAGCGAAGGGTTACTGGTGCGCCGGGCTGGCTTCTTTCTAACCACTAATAAACACCTCGCCGGCTACCGGCGCTGGTACACCGAGGTTACACTATCCACCCCCAGCGCCGATACTGGCCACATTATTGCCGAGCTGCAGCAGCAACTTGTTACACTCTTTAATCCCGCCCAGCGCTACCACCGCGCTGGCGTGCTGCTACAGGACCTGGTTCCAGATCACCGCTTGCAAACCGATTTACTCGGTTACGTAGATATCTCCCAGCACCAGAGCTCAAAGAACCGCATGCAGGCAATTGATCAGCTGAACGCCCGATATGGCAAAAACAAACTGCACTACGCCGCTGAAGACTTAAGCCAAGCCTGGCGACCACGCCAGGGTCTACGCTCACCACGCTACACTACCCATTGGAACGAACTACCCGAAGCCGCTATTGCTCTAGGTAAATAGTTTGCAGCGAAGGGCAGACTCCGATATAGTTGAGGAGGTCAAGAAAAAAAGGAATATAATGCTCGAAAAATTAGGCAATTTTATAACTCGAAATCGTTGGTGGGTTATCGCCGTCTGGATTGTCGCGGCCATCGTGATTACCGCCTTTTCACCGAAGTTAAGCTCGGTCACCAGCTCCGACCAAACCAGCTTCCTGCCCAGCAAATATGAATCGGTCCAGGCTCAAAAGATCGGCGAAAAAGCCTTTCCCGAGTCCAAAGACGATGTGGAAATACTGCTTGTCCAGCGCCAAGATGGTGGCAAGCTGACGCCTGACGACCAGAGCAATATCCAGACCTTGGCAACCAAGCTGCAGGACGCCAAGATCTACAAGGTCGTAGCGGTGCAGACGTCGGCCCAAAATGTCTCAAAAAGCGGCACCGCCCAGCTAGTACAAATCGTGGTTAACGGCCAACCGACCGGTGGTACGGCTGATGTCACCCTAACCAAGGCTATCCGCGCCCAAGTCAAGACTGAAGTGGCTGGCACTGGCCTCAAAACCGGCTTGACCGGTGCGATTGCCGAAGACGCCGACAGCAGCAGCACCTTCACGACGGCTACAAAAATCGTAACGCTTGCCACGCTTGCACTTGTAGTTATTCTGCCTGGGCTGATTTTCCGTAGCCCTCTCGCAGCTTTCGCGCCAGTTATCGTTGTTGGACTGGTCTATGCCTTGGCGCAGTCGCTCATCGCGCTTGCTGCCCACATGTTTAATTTCAAAATTAGCGACCAGCTCAGCATCCTCTATACGGTTGTGCTCTTCGGCATCGGTACTGACTATATCCTGTTCCTACTATTCCGGTACCGTGAAAAACTACGAACTGGTGACCGCGGACGCGAGGTAGTGGCCTTCGCCCTTAGCCGGGCGGGGGAAGCGATCCTGTCAGCTGCGCTGGTTGTGGCCGCGGCGTTCGCTGCTCTCGGCTTTTCGGACTTCGGCATTTTTAAAAACTTAGCGCCTGGTCTAGTCATTTGTGTGCTCACCATGCTTATCGCCGTTTTAACGCTTGTGCCGGCCGTCATATCCATTATCGGTCCGAAGATCTTTTGGCCAAGCAAAGCCTGGCAGAAACCGCCGAAGGGCACTGTATCGAAGCGAGTAGGGGGCCTCGTCGGTCGGCGGCCAGGCATAGTGGCCACTGGCTCACTCATCATCCTGCTGGCACTAGCATTCGGCTATACCCAGCTTAAAACCAGCTACGACTTCACCTCCCAACAACCGCAGCAAACTGAATCGGCTAAAGCCTACAACACCGTTGCTAAACTGTTTTCAGCCGGCGCCATTTCGCCGACAGACATTTTTGTTCAATCAAATAAACCTTTAATAGATACTCAAATATCCGCATTTCTGACTGAGATCGAGGGCATACCCAAAGTGTCCGGCGGGGCGCCAATCCAATATGCGAAGGACCACAAAACCGCCCAAGTAACGGTGCTCCTCAGCGGCAACCCGGACGCCACGCCGACGCTCAATTTCGTCCAGAAAACCTTTCGACCGGCTGTCCACGCCGACGCTCCCGCCAGCACCAAAGTCTACATTAGTGGAGAAAGCGCTGCCTTCGTCGATGTCCGTAGTGCCGTCAACCGCGACTTAGCGGTCATTTTGCCGGCTGCGGCCATCATCATTTTCATTATCTTAGCCTTGCTGCTGCGCAGTGTGCTGGCACCGCTATACTTACTCATGGC
>DATKHK010000028.1:0-5238 GCA_035510255.1 Saccharimonadales bacterium (SeqCode)
GCATTGCCAGCCCCGGCGGCATGGCCAAACTGGTCGTAAGCCGCACGCTTTTTGTCATCCTTCAGCACCTCGTAGGCTTCGTTGATCTCCTTAAACTCGGAGTCGTCGCCCCCGTGGCGGTCGGGATGGTGCTGCAGCGCCAGCTTGCGGTAGGCACGCTTAATCTCATCGGCCGATGCCGATTTGGAGACGCCTAAAGCTTCGTAGTAATCACGCTTGGCCACAACTGGCTCCCATTAACTGCCTGAGGCGGTTTCGTCTTTCTTGTCCTCGGTTTTGCCTTCGTCAACCACCTCGCCCTCGACCGGTTGGTCCGGCTTGGCGTCTGGAGAGCTAGTTGGGTTCGAGTCGCTTTCGGTGGAGCCATCCGGAGTCGAACCCTCACCACCAGCCTCGCCGGCGGCCGCGTACATGGCTGCGCCAACCGTCTGCATCTTTTCGTTCAGATCTTTGGCGGTCTTTTCGAGCACCTCGGCATCATCAGACTCGAGCTGCTTCTTGGCCTCGTCGATCGCCGTCTGCAACGCCTGCTTATCCTCGTCCTTGGCCTTGTCGCCGGCATCCTTGATGGTCTTTTCACCGGTGTAAATCAGGTTATCGAGGTTGTTGCGCGCCTCTACCAAGGCCTTCTTCTTCTTATCTTCCTCGGCATGGGTCTCGGCATCGGTCTGGGCTTTCTTAATCTCCTCTTCGCTCAAGCCGCCGCTACCGGTAATAGTAATGTGTTGCTCCTTATTGGTACCCTTATCCATCGCCTTCACGTTCACAATTCCGTTGGCATCGATGTTGAAGGTTACTTCAATCTGCGGTACGCCGCGGGGCGCCGGTGGAATACCGTCTAGAATGAAGCGGCCGAGACTTTTATTGTCGTTGGCAAACTCGCGCTCGCCTTGGAGTACATTAATTTCTACCTGAGGCTGGCTATCACTGGCGGTCGAAAAGGTCTGACTCTTACTGGTTGGAATAGTACTGTTGCGCTCAATTAGCTTGGTGAAAACACCGCCCATAGTTTCGAGGCCCAACGACAGGGGAGTGACATCGAGCAGCAGGACGTCCTTAACGTCGCCGGCCAGCACGCCACCCTGGACCGCCGCGCCGACAGCTACCACCTCGTCCGGATTCACTCCCTTCAGCGGCTCTTTGCCGAAAATCTCCTTCACCTTTTCCTGGACCGCCGGCATGCGGGTCATGCCGCCCACCAGAATGATCTCGTTGATATCCGCGGGCTTAAGGCCGGCATCTTTCAGCGCCGCCTCGCAGGGGCCGGCTGTCTTATTAATCAGCTCTTGAACCAGCGACTGCAGCTTGGAGCGTGTCAGACTATAGGTGAAGTGCTTGGGGCCGGTAGCGTCAGCCGTAATGAACGGCAGGTTAATATCGGTGTCTTGGGCGCTGGAAAGCTCAATCTTAGCCTTCTCGGCCGCTTCTTTCAGCCGCTGCACCGCCGCCTTATCGTCTTTCAGGTCAATGCCCTGATCCTTCTTAAACTCGTCAATCAAAAACTGCATGATCGCGTTATCGAAGTCGGCGCCGCCGAGATGAGTGTCACCATTGGTGCTCTTCACCTCAAACACCCCGTCGCCGAGCTCCAGGACCGAAACATCAAAGGTGCCGCCGCCGAGGTCGTAGACCACGATCTTTTCTTCCTTATTTTTCTCCAGGCCATAGGCCAGCGCCGCCGCCGTTGGCTCGTTGATAATGCGCTTAACCTCAAGGCCGGCAATCTTACCGGCATCCTTGGTGGCCTGGCGCTGGGCATCATTAAAGTAGGCCGGCACCGTAATCACCGCTTCGGTAACCGGGCCGCCGGTAAAGGCCTCGGCGTCAGCTTTGAGCTTCCCCAAAATCATGGCGGAAACCTCTTCCGGACTATAATCCTTATCGCCCATTTTCACCTTAATACTGTCGCCGGCCGCCTCAATCTTGTATGGCATTAGCTTGACGTCCTTTTGGACCTCCTCGTCACTAAATTTGCGACCAATCAGACGCTTAACTTCAAATACGGTGTTTTCGCCGTTAATCACCGCCTGGCGCTTAGCCGCCTGGCCCACCAACCGTTCGCCATTCTTATTAACCGCCACGATCGACGGCGTGGTGCGGCCACCCTCGGCGTTGGCAATGATGGTCGGCTGACCACCTTCCATTACCGCCATGGCGCTGTTGGTAGTCCCTAAATCAATTCCGATAATTTTTCCCATTATTCGTCCTCCTTCCTGTTACCAAAAATCTCTTTCATGTATTTCGAGCCAATCTTTCGCTCCAGTGCCTCCCAGCTTTCATGCTCGCGGAGGATCTCTTCCCTGAACTCTCCGGCATCGATCCGATGCATCAGATCATTAACCAGTGGGTGTAGTTCGCTTACTGGCAGCTCCGGATCGATAACTGGCTTCCAGTCCAAATGCTCAATTGAAGCCGCTCCCTCAGAATCGTGCTCGGACATGTTACTTCCTCCCCACCTTAACCATGGCGTGACGGATCACCGTATCGCCCATCCGATAGCCCGGCTGCAGCTCTTCGACCACCACTTCGCTACTCCCCTCGCCCTCTTCGTAAGCGATGGCCTCATGCAGGTTGTGGTCAAAAGGCTGGCCAACGGATTCAATTTTGGTGACGCCGAGCTTAGTCAGCGCTTCCGTTGCCTGCTTACCAACCTGCTCCACCCCAATAGCCCAGGTATTATCCTTCAGCTCATCCGGACGGTGCGTCAAGGCGCGATCAATGTTGTCGAGTATTGGTAGGAGGAGGAGCACTACTTCTCGCTTGGCCATATCGAGGAGCTCGGCCTTAGCCTCACTTTCACGGCGCTTGTAGTTGGCAAACTCGGCCTGCAGACGCTGCAGATCGCCGGTTAGCTCATCAATCCTATCCTGGAGCTCGTCGGGTGAACCGTTCATTGTTACGGTCTGCTCAACCTCCACTTTGGTACTCGACCGATTGGTTTGTTTGGCTTTTTTGCTCACGCCAAGGCCTCCTCTAAATAACGTCCGGCATAGTTAACCAAGCCCATAACTCGGCTGTAGTTCTGCCGGGTCGAACCCAGTACCCCAATGTAGCTGTTGTCGCTATACGGGGAGCCGAATCGAGCGATGATCAAGGTGGCACCGCTGGATTTACCGATCGGATTCTCCTGGCCAATGTATACACTGATCGGACCGCGGGGGGCGGCCTCGCTCAGCCATTCATCGAGGCTATCGAGTAAGCGAGCTACCTCATAGGCTTGGGTACCAGCAAACTCCGGTTGGCCGAACAGGTTGCGTAAACCACTAAAAAACAGGCCTTCCGAAAGGGTCGCTAGCCCCAGGTTCTGGGTAATCTCCGCTAAGCTTTCGGTCGCCGTACGAATGGCCTGGTCGGCCTCGCCGGCGCTCGCCACCCGCCGTGCCAAGGCCTGGCTAATGCGGCCATCGGCTTGCAGCTCCTTGAGATTGTTAACGTACAGCCGGTAGCCGCGGTCGGTTGGGATGCGGCCGGCACTAGTGTGCGGCTGGTGGATGTAACCTAACCGCTCCAACTCAGCCATCTCGGTGCGAATCGTCGCCGAACTGACCTCGATCTTTTCGGTTAGCTCGTGCGAACTCACCGGCTGGGCGGTTTTGGCGTAGGTTTCAACGATTTCACTTAAAATATATTGCTGACGGGGCGTCATTTAGCACTCCAAAGTTGTGTTTGCTAATCTGGTATTATCATAATAAATTGGCACTCTCATGTCAAGAGTGCCAATGGTGGAGATTTCGATACTGCAAGGGGCCGGAAGAGTACTCTTCCGGCCCCTATATAAATGTACCGAGACTACACGCGCTGACAGGATGACCGCCGATACACGGCCGTGCTAAATCCTGGTTTTGCCCGCAGCCACGTTTGACGCCGGGCGCGAATCCGCTGCAACGCGACGAGCGCTGACCGGCGGTCAAATACATCGTGCTCGATCTCTTCGCCATACTTCATGAGCAGGCGCCGCCTGCCCGACGCCTCCTCGTAAATGCATTTAAAGCCCAGGTGTCGGAACCGGAAGACGATGCTACAAGTATTCTGACTGACGTCAGAAGCGTTCCAGTCCGTGTCCAGTCCGCCAAACTCAAAGCCGAGACTCCGCAGCCAGGCGGACATGCGCCGCAAGGCTTGCTCCTCTTGCTCAGTACAGCCAATGATGATGTTCCGTGTAGACATTGCTCCTCCTGAAGTGAGTTGAGCCTACTTAGGGTACAGCGCTATCGCACGCCTTCGTTATACGCTTAGATTTAGACTTTTACAAGATTTTTATACTTGAAACTGACCGTCCTTATAAATCACCTTGGTCGAACCGTCGGTCAGGGTAGCCGTCACGGTGCGGTCAGTGGTCGAAAACATGTCGGTGTGCACGCTAGAGTCGTTGAAGCCCAGCCGCGCCCACTCCTCCTTATTAACGCTGGTCATATCGCCGGCGTAGCAATCGTGGTACGACATACCGACCGCTATATGGGTGTTGCCGAACGGGCCGCCAATATTTTCGTCGTACAAGGTGTTGGCCATAAACTTGGTAATCCGCGAGTGGCGGCTATCGGTCAGCGAAAACTCCCCTACCTTATCGGCGTTTTCAGTAGCAATCATCTTGGTAATTACCGCTTCATTTTTGGTAGCAGTGGCGGCCGCTACCTTGCCGTCTTTAAACTCCAACCGGATGCCTTCCACTAAATTGCCGTAGCGATACAGGGGCACATTAAAGCGAATCCAGCCTTCGGTGCCGCGCCAATCGGGGCTGGTAAAGATCTCGAAGCTGGGAATATTGCGGCCGCTACCACCGGCCCATTGCCGCTTTTCGCCCAGTTTCACCCACAAATCCACGTCCTCGCCTTCAACATGTAGCTTTTCAATTGGCAGGGCGTTTAGCTTGTCGATATACGCCTTAATCTCGCCGCTAACCTCGCGCCATTTGGCAATCGGGTCGGCTTCTTCTAGGAAACAGGCGTCGATGATCTGCTGCCAAAACTCCTCTTCACTCAAACCGGCTTCCTTAGCTAAGCCGGCGGTACCATACAGTGCTAGCGTCCAGGTAAACTGGCCGGCGTTTTCTTTCTGCGTTCGCATATCCCGCCAGGCCTTGACCGCCTTTTCCCGCCGCATCATTTTGGCAGGATTAACGCTTTCCAGCATGTGCGGGTCAGCATCACTAATCAGGTTGACTTGGTGATCTATAGTATCGGCCAGGCCACGAAAGAATTTCTGGGGAAAAAAATCGATTTGTTCGTCACTGGCCGCATC
>DATKHK010000029.1:0-3715 GCA_035510255.1 Saccharimonadales bacterium (SeqCode)
GGCCCAAGCTCTGCTTGGCGACCCCGAGTTACTGCTGTGCGATGAACCATTACTGTCGCTTGATTTGTCGCAGCAGCAGGTGGTTAGCGAGTTGATTGACGAACGATGCCGAACCGGTCGAACGGCGGTGCTGTTTGTAACCCACGATATTAATCCCGTGCTGCCGCTGGTTGATCGGGTATTGTATCTCGTGGCGGGCCGCTGGGCGGTGGGTACGCCCGACGAAGTGCTAACCACCAAAACCCTCAGCCAACTTTATAACGCGCCGGTGGAAGTGCTGCGTCTTAAGGGGCGGATTGTGGTGATGGCGGCGGGGGAGCCGCTGCACGCGGAGCCGGGTGGTCATCACGCGCATCATCTTGAAACCCATGGCGGGGCCCATGAATAGCCTGCAACTGTATTTCTCTCAACCGTTTGCCCAGCATGCCCTGCTGGCGGCGACCTTGGTGGCAATTAGCTGCGGGCTGATCGCGCCTTTTGTGATCAACCGCGGCATGGCCTTTGCGGTGCATGGCGTCAGCGAGCTGGCCTTTACCGGGGCGGCCGCTGGGCTGCTACTCTTCAATAATCCCATAATCGGTGCGCTGGGTGGCGGCGTTATCGTAGCTGGCCTAATTGGACTGCTCGGGGTCCGTCAGCGCGAACGGGATTCTTCCATTGGAGTAATTCTAGCATTTGGACTAGGATTGGGCGTCTTGCTGTTGAGCTTTTATCACGGGTTTGCGACCGAAGCTACCAATATTTTATTTGGCAATATCTTTGGGGTGAGCAGTGGGCAAATCGATCTGCTGTTAGGAATTGGTGTGGTCTTAATCGTGGCGATGATGGTGTTGTACCGGCCGCTGCAGTTTGCCTCGATAGACCCGGAGGTGGCTGAGGCGCGGGGAGTGCCGATTCGCTTCCTCAACGTGGCCTTTTTATTGATCCTAGCGCTAACGGTGACCGAGGCGGCCCAGATTGTCGGCACCTTGTTGGTGCTGAGCCTAGCTATTACGCCGGCGGCCGCTGCCCAGCGGGTAACGGCCAAACCAGCGGTAATGGCCGTACTGTCGGTGGTGTTTGCGCTGGTCGCTAGCGCTGGCGGGATTGTCGCCAGCCTGGCTAGTAATACGGTTAAGCCGAGCGTGTTTGTCACCGGTATTAGCTTTGGAATTTATGTAATCTGCCGGTTTGGCGTGGCTCGGCTACGCTCATAACCTAATAGCATATCGACTACTGCCATAATCGAGATATACTGGTGAGTATGGAAGCTGCTTACGCTAACACCATACGGGCCACCGCTCGGAGTGTCGGTCTGGGATTCGGGCTTTTCTTTCTGCTGCTGGGGGTCTGTATGCTGCTTTTACCTCAGGGTATAAAGGTAAATGAGGGCTTAAGCTATTACGGAACCCACTCGCTGACAGTGGTGCCCTACGGGCTAGCCTTTTTTGCACTCTGCTTCGGGACGTGGCGGGCCTCTAACATTCTAAGCCGCGGTGCCAAGCAGCTGCGATTTGCTATCTTTTCCGCCCGCCTCATCGTCATTTTAATGTTGGGCGTTTTGCTTACACCCAATACCGTCAACTTTACTTTTGAGCAACTCCACGTAATTGTGGGTTCACTAGTGTTTGTCGTCCAGGTAATACTGGGCTTTTGGTTCGCGGTTAAGCTACGCACCAATTTTATTACCTGGGTACTGTTGTTAGTACAGCTATTCTGTATGGCGGTAGCCTATGAATTTTTGACCACTCTCGACGGCTACTTGATTGCCGGCCAGTTTGGGTTCCAACTAGCCTTTGCCATCCTGGTAGTCCATGGCCTACTGCACCCGAAATTTCTGACCGCTCCGGCGGAACGCTCCAGTATTACCGCGCCCGATTCTCCTTAAGCACCTGACGATAGGTGCGTTCGTAGGCGTCAAAGGTGACGTCGGTGGCATGGTGGGTGCGAATAGTCTCCAGGCTGGCTTTGCCGAAGCGCTGACGGAGCGAGGCTGAGTTAAGCAGCTGGCGGCAGCGTTGGGCCAAAAGCTCGGCATCGTTGGGCGGCACAAGATAGCCATTGACGCCGTCCCGCACTAGATTAGGAAGCGCCCCGGCATCAACGGCCACCACTGGCTTGGCGCAAGCCATGGCCTCCATCGTGACAATACTCTGAAGCTCGGCCGGAGAGGTAATGACGAAAACGTCGGCTTGGCGGTAGGCGGCGAGTTTATCCTCTTCGCTAACGCGACCGCGGAAGGTAATGATATCGGTGAGGCCCAGCTCGTTTGTGGCTTGGATTAGGGTGTTCTGCTGGTTACCGCCACCGATTAGCTCCAAGCGCAGTGAGGTTGTCGGCTTGAGCAGCGCTACTGCCTGGATCAGTAGTTGCAGGTTTTTTTCGCTATCGAGCCGACCGACGTAGAGTAAAAACGGCGGATGGTTATGGGGCGCCGGCCCGGGATTGTAGTGGTCAAGGTCAAGGCCATTAGTAATGGCCGCCGAGGGACGCCGTAGGCCGTATTTTTTTAAGTAACTGAGCGCAATTGGCGTGGGTGTGGCCACAAAGTCCATCCGATTGTGGAACCAGGCAATGTAGCGCCAGAAGAGTCCGACGAGGGCGTTATACAGCCAAGAGGGCAGGCTGGGACTAAGGAAGTTCTGGGGCATGGCATGGTTGGTGGCCATCACTGGAACGTGGTAGTAGCGGGCTGCGATCAGGGCCGCCAGGCCGATTTGGGTGGGATTGTGAATGTGGATAAGGTCGGGACGCTCCCGGCGGATGATACGGAAGGCATGTCCAAACGGCCACAGACTGACCTTATAGTAAGGCCGGTCGAGCAGCGGGACGGCCGGTTCCCGGTAAATTAGCGAGTCGCCATCCTGCTCCTGGTGGCCACGCAGGTTTTTGGCCGGAGCCCAAACGGCCACATGGTGTCCGCGCTTGATTAAGCCCTGCGCCAAGCGTCGCTCAAACAAGGCCCCACCATCGAGATTGGGCCAGTATGACTCGGAAACAAACAGTATTTTCATAGGCAGAGACACTCCCAGAATAGTTGAGCTAAAGTAACCACAGGGGTTATTGTAGAGACAAGACCCCAGAAGATAAAGAGATACGAAGCAGATATTCGCATGATCAAACACCAAGTCGTTGTTGACGGCTTTCCTACCCATTACTACATTATGAATCCCGAGCGCCGCCGGGTGATGCTAGTGGTGCACGGTTTTCGCGGCGACCCGGCCGGCCTGGCGCAGATCGTTCGGCACTGGAGCGATTATAAGATCATTATTCCGGAGCTGCCGGGACATGGCGAGACCCCGCCAATGACACAAGACCGGCATACCATTGAAGGGTATGGGCGCTGGGTGAGGCGGTTTATGCAAACCCTGAAATTGGGTCCGGTGGTGCTGGTGGGACACTCCTTTGGCTCGCTGGTGGCAGCGCGGGTAGCGGCCGACTCGTCCGAGGGAATTGAGCGACTAATCTTAATTAATCCGGTGAGCGAATCCAGCCGGATCCTGGCGCTGTTAGGTAAAGCCTATTATCGTATCGGATTGAGCGCCCCGGACAGCCTAGGACGCCGCTGGTTTAACAGCCGCACGATCAGCCGAATGCAGAGTTGGCTGATGATGACCACGCCCGATCCGGACCTGCGCGCCCATATCTACCGACATCATCTGAATGACTTACGGTTTCCGTACTACAAAGAGGTGATCGCGGATGCTACTGCCTCGGTGGTTGCTCAGAATGTACT
>DATKHK010000030.1:0-27345 GCA_035510255.1 Saccharimonadales bacterium (SeqCode)
ACCCAGCAGCAGCGTCGCAAGGATCGCTACGCCATTCATGTTGATGGAGCTTACTGCTTCTCACTGTCGCAAGCTCAGCTAGTCGCTGCGGGTTTACGCTCAGGTGACACACTGACGCCGGACCAGATAGTGGCGCTTCAGGAAACGGCAGAGGTTGGTAAGGCGTTTGACCAAGCTTACAACTATATCGCTTACCGGTTTCGCAGTCGCAATGAGGTTGCTACACATCTGCAGGGCAAGGGGCATGACGCCGAGCGTATTCGGCAAGTAATCCAGCTGTTGGAGCAGCAGCAGCTTGTTGACGATCAGCGCTTTGCTAGCGAGTGGATAGAAATGCGCCAGACCCTGAGTCCTCGTAGTCGGGTGCAACTGCGGGTGGAGTTACGCAAAAAAGGCATCCTTGCGGATATCATTGAAGCCGCTCTGAAGCCAGTCGATGCCGATGCCGAAATTGCAGCGCTTGTCGCCTTGATCGAAAGTAAGCGCTTACTGTACCGCTACGATGATCAGCGCAAACTTATCCGCTATCTAGCGGGTAAAGGGTTTCGTTTCGATCTCATTACAGCTGCATTAGAGCAGCTGGACGCGTGACTATCTAGTGCGTTGCGAGGACCCGATAAACTAGGCCAAACGCTACCGCCCATAACAGCATTACAACTAACATGGGAGCCACCTACTCATTGGCTCCATAATAGCCCAAGCGTTTTGAAACGGCAATGCTTAAATGCTTATTTGGGGCTATGGGGAAGGGCAGGAGCCAGCGCCCCCTCGCGCACCTCGGTGTCTTTTACGGTGAACCGCTGTTGGCTAACATCGATTATCTGCGTGCGATCAACCACCAAATTATTAAATAGGATGCTTTTCATTAACGATTGATGCACATACAGCTTCTGAAGCATGTAGGTTTTCAGGTTTATGGTGTAGTCCTCAACCCGTCCCAGGCGCTGACCGGAAGCGCTGACTACCAGCTTATCGATCGGGTTGAAGTTGTGAGCCATCACCTCGCGCAGCCGCACGATCTCGTCTGGATTCTCGATCTCATCAAATGAGTCGATAATAATGCAGTCGCTAGCAAACTGGCGGATATCCCGCATCAAAATTACTCCCTGGTGCCGCCGCAGCCGGCCAACATTGCATCCGATCGCCATTACTTCGAGGGTGGCCAGGTTAACAATCGGCTGTTTTACCACGGCAATCGCTTGGCCGGTTTGCAGGCTCATGATCGGCAGATCAGTTAATTGGTTAGCCAGAATATACATACGTTCATTGTAGCGACAGAGCGCGACAGTACAAAATGAGGGGTCTTAATCTTGATTTAATCTGTTCCATGTAGTATATTATCGTGGAATTGGTAGTAACCTTTTTGCCCTCCGTTATTAACCGCGGACGGCATCCGGCACACCGGATTCCATAGAAAGGAGTACGTGTGAAACCATACGAACTAGTGGTGCTATTGCATCCCGACCTAGAGATTGATATCGACACACCCATCGCCAAGC
The DNA here is from genome assembly GCA_035510255.1 of Saccharimonadales bacterium (SeqCode). GTDB lineage: Bacteria > Patescibacteriota > Saccharimonadia > UBA4664 > SCTI01 > JASLFZ01. The sequence goes on from DATKHK010000030.1 coordinate 1,500, forward strand.
TTGAAAAGCTGGTAAGCGGAGTGGGCGGTAGCGTAACTAAACGTGACAACTGGGGCAAGAAGCGCCTGGCCTACCCGGTAAAGAAGCAGCAGTTTGGCATTTATAGCTACTTTGAGCTGGAGCTACCGCCGGCCCGGGTACGTGAGCTGGAAGCTCAACTGTTAATAACAGAGGAAGTTATTCGCTTTCTCCTAGTTGGGAAGCTGGTTATGCAGCGCCCCAGCAAGCTTGCTAAGCAAGCGAAAGCACCAACTAAACCGACCGCCGCCGCGGCCGCCAAGGAGTAGATTATGGCTAAAAGTTTTAACCAAGCGATTGTAATGGGTAATCTTACCCGTGACCCCGAACTACGGACCACCCCGAGCGGACAATCAGTAGCCTCTTTCGCGGTGGCTACTAACCGTAGCTGGGTTGATGGCAGCGGTGAGCGCAAAGAGGCGGTTGAGTATCACGAAATCGTGGCCTGGGGCAAGCTCGGTGAGCTAGCCAACCAGTATCTATCTAAAGGCCGTAAGGTTATGGTAGTGGGCCGTTTGCAGACGCAAAGCTGGGAAAAGGACGGCGTAAAGCGCCAGCGCACCGAAATTGTGGCGAGCGACATTAACTTTCTCGATCGGCCTGGCGAAGGTGGTGGCGACTACACCCCGAATACTGAGTCCGTTAGCAGTGACAAAGCCGCTACCGAATCTAAGCCAGCTAAACCCAAAAAAGATGTCGTAATTGAAGACTTAGGTGACGACGAACCGGTTAACTTGGATGAAATTCCGTTTTAAGGAGCAACTGATATGGCAAATTTCTACAGCAAAAAGGTCTGTCGGTTCTGTGCTGAAAAGCTCGATGATGTCGACTATAAGGACGTTAAGTTATTGCAGCGCTATCTTAACAGCTACGGCAAGATTGAGACCCGCAAACGTACCGGTACCTGCCTCAAGCATCAACGCCGGGTGGCAATTGCCCTGAAGCGGGCTAGGCACCTAGCCCTGCTGCCGTTCGTGGTACGCTAAATGCTGCTTGGGCATACCGACCTTAAGAAAGGCACGGTTATCGAGCTGGATGGCGCTCCCCACCAAGTGGTGGAATCTTCGCATATGGCTACCGGGCGTGGTGGCGCGGTAATGCGCACCAAACTCAAGAACCTGGTTACCGGTGCGGTTTTCGAAAAGTCGTTTCGCTCATCCGATAAAATTCCGTCGGCTAACCTTACTAAGGTCAACATGCAGTTTCTCTATGCTGACGGCGCTAGCTTTCATTTTATGGACCAGGCCAACTATGAGCAGGCAGCCCTTGACCGGGCGGTGGTGGGAGATGCCGGCCCATACCTCAAGGAGGGCGCCAAGGCCATTGTAATGTATTTTGGCGATAAGCCAATTGGCGTTGACATCGGCAACAATGTTTTTTTGGCGGTGACCCACACCGAGCTGGGCGTCAAAGGCGATACCGCCACAACGGCGCTTAAAGCGGCGACTCTCGAAACCGGACTGTCGGTGATGGTGCCGCTGTTTATTAATGAAGCTGACGTCATCAAGGTAGATACGCGCGACGGACGCTACCTCGAACGTCAAAAATAGTCATGAAGCAGCGCCTGGATCTACTGCTGGTTGAGCGTGGGCTGGCACCCAGTCGTAGTCTCGCTCAAGCTATCGTTATGGCCGGCCAGGTTAAGCAGGGGACGGTGGTTTTGAGCAAGCCCGGCCAACTGACCCCGGTGGACGCTGAGCTAACCGTTGCCACCCCGCCCCGCTATGTTTCCCGTGGCGGCGATAAGCTTGCGTCCGTCGCCGCCGAGTTACGGCTCGATTTTACCGATGCTGTCGTTCTGGATGTTGGATCCTCGACCGGTGGGTTTACCGATTTCGCCCTACAGCACGGGGCCGCTAAGGTTTACGCTGTGGATGTCGGCACCGCCCAACTGGCTTATAAACTGCGCCAAGATTCACGGGTTGCCTCAATGGAGCGCACCGATATCCGCACCGCCGAGCTTCCGGAGCAGCCGGACATAGCGGTGATTGACGTCTCGTTTATCTCGCTTATCAAAATATTGCCCGCGGTAGCCCGGCTACTTAAGCCGACCGCGCCAATTGTGGCCATGGCTAAGCCGCAGTTTGAAACCGATAAAGCTACCGCCGATCGCTACCGCGGAGTCATCCGCGACGAAAGCGTACGCCAGCGGATACTCCAATTATTTCACGCAAATATTAAAAAATCCTTTACTATCGTGGCCGCCGCCGATTCGGCGGTGACCGGTGCCGAAGGCAACCGTGAGCGCTTCTATGTGCTGAAGCGGAACTCCACGACATCGTCGGGACGCATCACATAATCCTTGCCCTCCAGTCGCGCCTTGCCGGCGGCCCGGGCAGCGGGCAGCGAACCCGTGGCTACTAAGTCCTCGTAGCTCACCACCTCGGCGCGGATGAAGCCCTTTTGAAAATCGGTATGAATTACCCCGGCGGCTTCGGGGGCTGTCGCGCCGGCCGGAATCGTCCAGGCTCGAACCTCCTTAGGCCCGGCGGTTAGGTATGATTGCAGCCCCAGCGTGTGCTGGCCGACCCGCACCAGTGCGTCCAGACCCGACTCATTCTGGCCCAGTTCGCGCAGCAGCTCAGCGCTTTCGGCTGGCGCCAGCTCGCTAAGCTCGGCCTCAATTTTGGCGCATAAGATGATGGCCTCGGCCGGCGCCACTAGTTTAGCCAGCCGCTGTTTCAATTCGGCATTTCCTAGATCACCCTCGTCAACATTGAAGACGTAAATGAAAGGCTTAACGGTTAGTAGCTGTAAATCGCCAATCAGCTCACTGTCGAATTTGGCCGCAAACAGGGTCTGTCCGCCGTCCAAAATCTGCCGGGCCTGGCTCAACGCGCTTGCAGCGGCCCTTTGCGCCGCGTCCTTGCCAATTTTACTTAGGCGCCGGTCAATCGTTTGGATGTCGGCTAGCATCAGCTCGGTGTTGATTGTCGCGATATCGTCCTCCGGATTCACCGCGCCATCAACATGCGTTACATTGGGGTCGCTAAACACCCGCACTACCTGGCAGATCGCATCACATTCGCGGATGTTGCTCAAAAACTGATTGCCAAGACCTTGGCCCTCGCTGGCACCGTGCACCAGTCCGGCAATGTCTACAAAGGTCACAGCGGCCGGTATTGTTTTAGGTGCTTTAGTGCCGTCGGCGTACAGCGCTGCCAGCTTATCCAGCCGCGCGTCGGGTACCGCCACAATACCGACGTTCGGCTCGATCGTAGCAAACGGATAGTTAGCCGCCAGCACATTTTTGCGCGTCAGCGCGTTAAACAGTGTCGATTTGCCGACGTTCGGCAGGCCAGCGATTGCGATTTTCATTTTTTCACCCTTGTTTTAGTCGTCTTGCCTGCAATAGACATACAGGTACTCTTACAATACTACCGTACAAATTTACCCCCATCTTTATACTAGCTTTTCGCTCTTTTGAGCTCATCAGCATGAGCGCACACTCATGTAAGCTAGTAGCGAGATGCCCGCTTGCTGACCACACTTTGGTTGTGTGGCCAGCAGCAGAGCGTCCCACTACTCTTTCCTAGGAAGTTCCAAATCGCCTCTATGACTGCACTTTGCACAGCGTTTCGGAGCTCCCTGCGTAGGCCGCCCCAGGATTACCCCCAGTCATCGAGATTGGTATTGTGCCGGCGGCGGAAATGCTTTCTTCGTCCGTGCCGTTACTTCCCTGTGGTTCACAGGTAATTACACGCGATCCGTACAGTGAAGCCGATGTAGCGCCACCTTCAATCTTAACAAGCGGCGGCTCCAAGACAGACTGCTGACCGATCTGTTGGGGTGAAGGATGTGGATCGTTCGGGCTAATCATTCTAGGAAGAATGACCCACGTTGTAGCATCACTTGACTGACCGGGCTGTAGGTTGCCAAATTCCACGGCAGGGTTGTCGACATCAGCTTTACAGGTTAGGGCACCATCATGTTCAACAAGGTAGTCATTCACACCCGTCCGTGATGGCTCGAATTCAAGGCTTGCAGTCGTCTGCAGGCTGGATTCAAGGGTGGCAACCAGGTCCAGCTGCACCACAAGCTCCCTGCCGCTTACTTCTGTACATTCCCCGAGGGCTGCCTGGTCAACATCAGATTCGGCAGGCTGTAGGACTTTGCCAAACCGGCCTTCAATCCTCACTTTATCGCCCTGTTGAGTGCTTGCCTTAATCACGAATGCCGGCGAGCTATGAGGATCCGGGGCCCCGGTCGCTATGTTTGTGGTAGTTGGGGTCGTTGTCGTCTGGGTTGTGGTTGTTTCGGGCTGGGAAGATGGTTCGGAGCCAGAAAGTATCGGCACATACCCCAGCTTTTGCCTCGGTTCATCTCGACAGATAGCTTCGGTCTCTAGTAGAGCATTTGTAGCAGCTTGCGCTGAGTCCTGGCCATGCTCGTAGAGTTGGGCAATGATATTGGCGCGAGCTGCCTCTTCGGCTTGCATGAACTGGGCGCAAGTAGAGGAGGCTGACAGAGCGCTACCACTGCCACTGCCACAGCCAGCGAACAAAATGGCCGCTATGATTGTGGCGAATCCAACAAATCCCTTGCTGGGTGATGAATGGCCTGACATGTTACAGCTCCCTTCTTGCAAACCTTAGCTTGCTTTGGAGTGGATATGGAACAGTTTAGGAAAGAACGTGCAATGCACTTGTTGTATTATACCATTTTAACTATTATTTGTAAACCCGACCTGCCTGACCTAGTCGATAGATTGAACCGAAGCCCTTATGATATACTGTGCCGTTAGCAGGGTTGGTTTGCCACTTCATATCGAATGTGGAGGGATGTGATGTTCCTACTGGGGATTGGCAGTCGCTTGTTGTACCTTGGGGTGAGTACGGTAGGGCGCGTAATCCCTACCAATAAACTCGTTGAAGGTTCCATCTGTGTGTTGAAATGTGAAGGGTATGTGCTCTTTGTACGGCATACCTATCGCGACCCCGATCACTGGGAGTTCGCCGGGGGTCGCCGCAAGAAGGGCGAAACACCGCTCGAAACCATTATTCGGGAGATATGGGAGGAGCTTAAGGTAAAGCTGGATGCCGGGTCGGTGATCGATCACGGCGAACTGCTGCTTCCAGGTCGTCGCCTATTTTTGTTTGAGGCGACGGTACCAAACCGGAAAGTCACCCGGGAATCGCGCGAGATAGCGCACACAAAATGGTTTCCTGAACGGCGTCCGCCAGCAAGAATTGGTCCGGGTGCCCGCGAGGCCTTGCGTCGCGCGCGCCCTGCGCGTTCGAGGAAACGACCTAAAAAAACCTAATATGCCCTTCGGCTCAGGTACCGTTATAGTCCTGGCCGAGGGGCATTGTCCTTAAGGTGGCTTACATACGCCCTCATACCTAAATTAAAATCTCTACGGTATACTGGTACTACATTAGTTGCTAATTAGCGAGGAACACAGTGGCCAATAAATCTCTGGAGGCCGAGGCGACGGCTCGGAAACGCGGTCAAATGCAAGCAGCCGGCTGGACGGTCGGCGTGGTGGTGGTAATTATCGTATTTATTCTGCTGGCTAAACTGGTCTCTAATGGCAGCTCCGGCGGCGGCACGGCTAGCAGCTCCGGGACTTCACCGGCGCCGGCTTCGTTGGTGGCCAAGGTCACCTCGCTAGAGGCAAGTGTGTTCGCGGCGGTTGGGCAGGGGAGCGCTACCTCGCTGCCCAAGCCGATTTCCGCACCGGCCCTGACCCAAAACGGCAAACCGCAAATTGTCTACCTTGGGGCCGAGTACTGCCCATATTGTGCCACCGAGCGCTGGCCAATGGTCATTGCGCTTTCACGCTTCGGTAGCTTCTCGAATCTTCAAACCACCCATTCCTCTTCCTCCGATGTCTACCCCAGCACCCAAACCTTCTCTTTCCATGGCGCTAGCTATAGCAGCCCATACATTGCCTTTACCGGTGTTGAGACCTACAGCAATGTACCGCAAGGTTCCGGCTACGCGCCGCTGGATACACCAACCTCGGCCGAGCAAAGCTTGCTCAATACCTACGATGCCCCGCCGTATGTTTCTTCCAGCTCCTCCGGTGCGATCCCGTTTGTCGATTTTGGCGGCAAGTACTTGATTTCCGGCGCTTCCTATAGCCCGCAGGTCTTGCAAGGTAAATCGGCTGATCAAATTGCCAGCGCGCTCAGCGATCCCTCGACCGATATCAGCAAAGGCGCTGTTGGTACCGCCAATGCCATTACGGCTGCCATCTGTAAAATGACCAACGACCAGCCCGGCAAGGTCTGCGGCACGTCGGTAATCCAAGGGCTTGAGCAAAAGCTTGGCGGGTAGGGAGGTGCCATTGCCGCGTTGGCTGGTGCCGGCGGCACTGGTGATTATCGCGCTGGGTATTGGCGACACGGTCTATCTCACGATTGCCCATTACACTACTCCGGTTCTTCTCAGCTGCCCGGATACGGGGATCATTAACTGCGCCAAGGTTACGACGAGTAGTTACTCAAAAATTCTCGGCATCCCAGTGGCACTACTTGGTTTGATTTTTTTCCTGGGCAACCTGCCATTGCACCTGCCAGCCGCCTGGCGCTCGCCGAGTGTTTTAGTCCGCCGTCTGCGGCTGGCTGCCAGCGCCAGTGGTATCCTCATGGTGTTTTGGCTGTTGTATGTTGAGCTATTTCGTCTAAATGCCATCTGCTTATACTGCAGTACCGCCCACGTGCTGACGCTGCTCTTATTTATTGTGACGGTGTTTGGCACGGTTCTTACCAGCCAAGGTTAATGCCGATAAAAAGCTGGCTTGCAAATTTTCGAGACTGAAACGCTATTGCTTGAAATTTTGGAATAACACTTCTACTATTGCGTCAGTTCGTTGACAAAACAGATACATGAAAGGAGAAGGTCATGGACCTTACAGATTTTCCGCTTGTCGTGATGTATGGCTTTCGCGCGTCTGCGGAGCGCTATACCTTTTTGGGACGCCAAGGCCATATCGATATACATGAGCATAGCGACGCCCTTGAAAAAATTCTACGTCTCTGTAGTGGATTGGCTACACTTGCGCAAGTCTGCCAAGCCAGCGAAGTTGAACAGGGTCTCTGCCTGCAGCTCATTGATGTCTTGGAGCAGAACGGTATCGTGATTGATAGCCGAAAGCTTTACCAGGTGTTTCATCAGGATTCTGCTAATCCAATGCAGTTTGGATCCGGTATTACGACTACAGGCCTGGAAAGTCTAATGAATCGGGCTGAGCAACGGGGCGTTGTTTCGATAGATGGCCGGGAGCAGGTCGACCTGCCGATCTGCTCAAATCTATTGGCTGGCGTCGATCAGCGCATCACAACCCGTGCGTTCGCAGGCCCCCTTCCGAGCCTACAAGCGATTTCTAACGTGTTGGCTAGTGCCTACGGAATTGGAAAAGCTCATTGCGTGCCGTCGGCAGGAGGGTTATACCCGTTTAGTCTCTATTTTGTTGTCCAAGCAGTAAATCAGGTTCTGTCTCAAGGTGTTTACTGTTACAACCACCGATCACATTCACTTAGCTATTGCGGTATGCGAGATCGGTATCAAGTACAGGTTGCACTAGATTCACTAGATATGTCTAACGGAGCGCCAATGGTAGTTTGCCTAGTTGCTTCAATGGACATAGTCGCAACTAAGTATGCCAATCGTGGATACCGCTACGCCCTGATTGAGGCCGGACATATTGCGCAAAACATTCAACTGTTTTGCAGTTCGGAAGATTTTGGGGTTATGGAGTACGGTGGATTCGATGATAATCGGCTAAAGAAACTACTGGGGCTGGCTGGGGTTAATCAAATGCCTCTGTTGGCTCTCGGCGTTGGTAGGGTAGCGCAAGGCGAGGAGTCGCTTGATGCCGTGAAGCAAGCCGAGTATCAAGGGCTGACCGATGTTCTGGCTGGCAAGAGCAGCTTGCTGTATGGGCTAGCGCCTATTAAGGTGAAGTCAGACGATGACCTCTCCTTTTATGGGATGGTAGCTGAGTCGGCGTCGCCAGCCAGCTCGAAGAAGCCGCAATACGCGTTTGGCAGTGGGTACACTCGTCTTGATGCCGCAATTCGGGCTATGGGCGAGTGTTTTGAGCGCCATATTGGCTCCCAATTTCAGCAAGCTAGTAGCACGAAATGCAAAGCCTCCGACCTAGATGCGCCATATCTGTCTCCCAAAGATCTCACTCCATATACACCACAGCAAATCAAGAGACTGGGGGACATCTCGGCTTTTGATCCAGGGGCAGAGATGGTGTGGCTGCCGGGCTGTCAGTATCCTACAAAGACCAAGGTCTACATAGCAGCCGAGAATGTCTACTATCCAATCAGGGAGAGGGATCTAGGCCGCAAACCTTGTCACTTTGGCGACTCATCTGGGTTGGCCTGCCACCCTGAGGCCTCGGCTGCTGTTATCGGTGGGTTGCTGGAGCTCATTGAGCGCGATGCGTTGATGGTTCATTGGTATGGCAAGAAAGTACCGCCAAAAATCCCAAACAAGGATCTGACTCATCATATTCGTTCACGTCTTGATTACTGGAAAGCTAAGGGGAAGACGGTCGAGGTGCTCGACCTGACTCTCGACAGTGTTCCAGTGGCATTGGTAGTGATTTACGGTGTTGGTTATCCTTATTTTACTGCCGGAGCAGCTGCCGAATTCAGCATGGAAGCGGCTATAGATAAGGGATTTCGTGAGGCTGAGCTCATGCTGGCTAGTTGGAGTACCGAGGCACCAACTTCCATCTCTCCAAAAGATATCTCAAGCCCAGAAGATCATGGAGCCTATTATTTTGAGGAGGTAAATTTCTCAAAGCTTGAATGGTTGATGACCGGAGAGTATGGAGCCAGCGGGGCCAGCCAATGTAGTGCAGAGGATCTGTTCTTGCGGTTTCAACCTGTAGTGGTAGAATTGCCTCATCAGTATCCAGTCCAACTAAAGGTGGTACGTGTTCTTTCTCAATTCCTTCTGCCTATAAACTTCGGGTACGCCCGTGAGCTGGTAGCGCATCTGCGTTTTCAGCAACTCGGAATATCCTGGACACAGCCATACCCTGCAGTACCTCATTTTTTTTCCTGACAACAAGAAAGGTAGTGCTAGTATCATGCAGGCTCAAGACAGTATTAGGGTGAAGATTCGCCCATATGAGCACGCTCAACAGTCTGGCAGTGGCAGTAGCACAAGCGGCTGTGCTGGCAGCGGGAGCTGCGGCCATTCAGGTAACTCTCGAGGTGGGCCAACCACCCCTCTCGAGACAACCGATAGTGAGCATTCGGAGAGCTGAGGCAGTGGCATAAGCCGTCGCAGCAATGGGTGGTGCCAGGACTATAGATCCTATTAGGATTTGTGTTCTGGCACCATCTAATCCAAAAAGGTCTCGATATTCGAGGCCTTTCTTTTTTACATAAAAACTTCAAGCAGCTTATCCGGCTCAATGGTAATGGAAGTCTTCAGGTCAAATTGCGGCAGGCTTTTCTTAGCGAGGGTATAGCCCAGAGAATACCCGATCCATTTACCATGCGGTCCGTTAAAAAACCATTGTGAATGATCATAGTCTTTTGAACCCCATTGCTTGCGTGCCTCATCCAGCGCCTCTACGGAAACATTCATCTCAGCCCATTTTGGTTTTGTGCCGCATCGAATCTCTTCGTAATAAGTTGCAAAACCTTCGCTTGTTAATGCTCCACCTAGCGTGCTGCCGTACCCCACAGTCTGCCACCGAGCCATGTGGTGCAGCTCGTGAGCAACCACTGCAATTAGCTCCTTTTGGGAAAGGTTTTTCCAGCTAGGGATCGCAATCATGGTTTCGGCGGGGAAGTAGGTATGGCCTCCTGGGTATTTACCCTCAATTGAAAGGGCTGGATTGTCGCGGATATATAGTATTTGCACGGGATTTTTAATGAAGCCTCTTAGTTTTGTAAACTCGTTTTCAACAATCCCCACCAGATCGCTGAAATCATAATCAGCTTTTTCATTATTCAGTGCCACCAGACATAATGTCTTGCCGCTGACCTCGATTTTTCTTACAAAAAGTTTATCCATATCCTAAGTTTATACTGAATTCGGCTAGTCCGCATTGTTGGCGGGTAAGACTACCCATACTTTGCGGCTTTCGTGAAAACCGGCCGAGAATATGATACATTATGGTTATGTATAGAAAAGTCGCTGTAATTATGGGCAGCGTCATTGGGGCGGTAATCATTCTGGTGGCCGGCGGGACCTATGTTTTTCTAAAAACCACCTCTGGCAGCACTCCGAGTACCAGCGCCTCGGTCTCTAATCAATCGGCTAATTCGTCAGGTTCACAGGGCGGTAGCTCAACCGGTTCTTCTGGTAGTTCGACGCCGGGCTCCTCTAGCGGTGCATCTACGAGTAACCAATCGATGTCCTCGCCCCATCCGCCACCCGCAGCGGCCACCGCATCTCATTCTCTTGCCACCCCGCTCATTAACTATTAAGCTAAGCGGCGATCTACAAAATAATTATATTGTAAAGTCAATAGAAAAAGTATTTACAATAATTCACAAATAGTTTATAACAAAGTTAAGCAGGCAGCGCTATAGCTAGCACTGGCTGTAGTACCCACAGGAGGCTTCGGCCTCACGACCCGGCCAGTACGCCGGCAGATGAAAGGAAGGTGAGCGCCATGCGCGCGCTCAAGGATCGAGCCGGTAAACCCGCAGAGAGGCTGGCGCTTGTTCTCTGCGGTGCTCTGGCTACGGCGCTCCTGATTGGCTTCCACGTGGAGGCCAAGACAGGCTCGCCAGTAAAGGCAGTCGCGGCTTCGGCCTCCTGCCAGTCGGACTTTCAGGGCGTTCCGTGTAAGGGGCCGATTCAGAGCCTCTACGCTTACGCCGGAGAAGGTAGTGGCGACACCACCTATATTAAAGCTAAGGCAGGGAAGCAGAAAGTAGTTGGGGAACGGCTTGAAACCAATCCGCTCCCCAGGAACTACAGAGTGACGCAGCGTACCTTCACCTGGCATTCACGCTCAAACATCGAAATCGTGGCTGTCTACGTGATACATAGGCCACTACGAGGCCACCCGACCTACCAAAAACTATCTACCGGCCGGCATAGCGGCCACGCGACGTTGACGTTTGTGGGTGGCGGGACCCCGCCGCTTCTGCTCTTGCAAGGTCGGCATGGCCACTAAGGTAGGGTGCCTCCCGCTTCCGAGCGGGAGGCACCCATCTCCGCACTTATTTCATCTCATCGAGATGGGTCTTGCTCAATCAGCTCAAAATGGTTAAGCTTGACGTAAGTACTAACTGTGAGAAGGTTGCTTGCGTTTCAAAAGTATTGTTGCAATTGCTGTTGGAGTCAGCCTAGTTGTATTCGCTCCTGCTCTTCAGCGAGTGGGTTCACGGCTGCTCGCCCACGTTCCAGCCGCCTACGCGGCAAGTAAGGAAGACCCCCTGGGGGCAGGTAGCGACAGCGGCAGTGCACGTGATGACGCGGGTGGGCTGAGCGTCACGGCAACCGACCCAAATGGCAATCCTGTGGGGGGGAGTGGTGCACCTATCTACCGAGGTGAGACGATTACTGTAACTCTGAGCTATACGGTTGCCCATCCCAGCGGCAGTACCTGGGATGCCTGGATGAACTTCGACAACCTTAGCCTCGACGGATGCTCTGACCCCACAAACGCTGGTACCTGGGGAGCGGGCTGTCTAGAGAATCAGTCAGGGTCGTCAACCTCGCAAGAGCTAGACGATGCTTTCGATACCAATGGCGGCGACAATGGGAATGTCGAGCAGAACGACAACTGCCCCTCATTTTATGACAACAGCGACTCTCCCTATGCCGATACTTCGCAGGAAACGAATGGCACAACACCTTTATTTGGCTTAGACTTCCCCTGGTCGGGAGGGTCTGGCACGGACGGCCACTCAACCTGTGGAACGGAGGGATGGGCGGCGGTATGGCATGGTGTGCATATGGATACCGTTGGCCAAAAAAACTATAGTGTAACCTACCACGTCAATCCTGACTTTGGGGCGGCGAACCAACAGCTCTGCGTCTCTGGCGATATCACACTGGGAGACGTCCAGGGTCTCTCGAACAACTCTGGCGACCTCTACTACCGCACCAACGCCAACTCCCTTTGCCTTACCGTCAACGTACCGACAACCATCTCCGGTAACGTCCAATCCGATCCGTACGCTTCCACTGGCAAGAAATTTGGCAGCCAGACCAACATCGTTTCGGTAAGTGCCAACTGCCAGTACAATGACATTAATTCGGGTGATGGTGGCGGATATGTTTCCACTGACGGAAGTGGAGCCTATAGCTTTGGCTGGTTCCAGGGCCAGCCGTTTTGTATAGGCCCGAACACTGAAGGTCCAAACGCGGCCAGTGCCTATACGTGGGTCTATGACGGCACGACCTATATTAATGTCCAGCCTCCGAGTACATATTCTGGTGCTTCTGGGTTAGCCAATGATCCGCCAAACGGCAGTAATCCCAACACGTGGTCCACCTGGACCGATGCTCAGAGCTGTGGTCCCGGCGACCCCGATCCTACACACTGTGGCGGCTACAATATCTACTGGTTGGCTGGGGGTAACGCGCCCAATATAACCAAGACCGAGGTCTCACCGGGCAACGGCGCCAATCTGACACCTGGCGAAGCCGTAACCTACTCTGTCACTCTCGATAACCCCTATGACTACAATATCAATTACGGAGGGGGCAACTCTGTGGGTATGGATGACTATGTCCCTAATAATATCGACCCCACGACGACCGGTGGGCCGAGTTATAGCATTGGTGGTAGCCCCGACCCGACCGGTAGCGTTCCGGGTGGGTGGTCGGTATCGGGTGTCATACCCTGCTACAGCATTAGTTATGGGCTTACTGGTCACCAGAACCTCGCGGGAGCTGGTTGTACCGCGCCCAATAGCGGCGTGGAAGGGGTAGCGTTTACCATATTGCCGGCTTATAGTTCCGTAACGATGACCTGGACGGGTACGGTTAAAACTGCGGCTGACATTGGGGTATACCCAGAGTATTTCCAGAGCGCTGCCGATCAAGCCCACGCCCAAGACCCTAACTGTAATGCCGCTTATGGCGATGCGACCGGCCTCATGCCCTATTGCGAAGACTTTACCAATGGGCTGGAAGGCGTCTATAACGTGGCCGGGTATTTGGACCAAAACGGCAACTGGACGCCCTCGAATTCAACCTACAATCCGATCCCGGCAGCGGTTGATTGCCTGAGTAAGTACGCTGTTGGGCTGCAGCAGGATGACAGCGACACGGCGACCGTTAACAGCTGTAGTAGCGGCACACAGCCCCAATACTATGCCTATGTTAGTGGGCGCAATGACTATAACGGGCTAACTAATGGTGGCGCTATAGAAATCCAGGTCACGCCCGATCCGAACCAAGGCCCCTTGTTCTACCAGCTTTACGACCAATCCTCAACGCAAGGGCTGGATCCCAACATTACCGTTCAGCCGGTATCCTCGCCGCTAATGACGAACGGAGTGACCGCCGGCTGTAGCAGCGGCTGTGGCGGCGGCGCCGGGCCGGTGGTTGGCTGGGCTGGCGGTAACGGCGAAGAGCTGTATGGGAGTGGGGCCGAGGGCAGCTATACAATCCCGATAACCTTAGCCAATAGCACCACTGCTATCGGTGGCAGAAATGAGAATACCTCTGATTTATGCATAATTCAGTACTGGGCCAGCGGCCATCCGCTTAACTGTAATCCGGCCACCGAAGCCGGGGGCACTAGCGATCCCTCTGTGCCAATTTACTTCACCCATTACGATGACCTGTCACCCTATCTGACGACCAGCGGCGGCGACGTCCACGCCGGCGGCTGCAACCAAGACACCACTACCGGCCAGTGTGCTACCCAGGCCAGCAGTGTCTGTCCATCTAGCGACCTCGGTAACAACGCGCCAGAGTTCGATAATACGGTCTTTAATAATAATCCCGACTCTAACACCATTGGCCAATACTTGGTGACGGCTGGTGATAACCTCTCTGGCAATCCGTATGCCGGTACTTCGGCGGGTGTGCTGAGTGGCTCGAGTAACCTTTCGACAGCCAACGATACCGGTGTGATTATTCGGCCCAACCTGTGTGGCGCGGCCACAGCCTACGCCGCTAAGCAGGGCGGGACGATTATCGCCGGTGCAGGTGTACTTAACGCTGGTGGCCAAAATGGGCCCAGCGGCAGCTTCCGCGACGATCCCGATATTTCCAGCGACCACTCCGGGTTGCCAGCCATGGAGTCCAGCCCCGACTCGAAGGTTATTACCGCCGATCCACCGAGCGGCACCTACACGCTGGGTAGCTCGGACCCCAACAATCCAGCTACCATCGAGATCAACCATCGTTGGACGCTCTACGTTACCGGCAACCTCTACATCAACGCCAATATTAGTTATGGCTCCAACAATCCTACCGGAACCGGACTTAACGCTGAGCAGAACCATCCCTCGTTCGGGGTGATCGCCACCGGCAACATCTATATCGGTAAAGACGTTACCAACCTTAGCGGCTTTTACACCTCGGCGGGCGTGATCAACACCTGCGCCGACGTTAACGGCAGTAGCTTGTCTTACCAGGTTGGCGGCGGCGGCCCTGGCCCGGGCTCCGGTTCATATACGACGACCGACTGTGCTGACGAGTTGACGGTGCAAGGCATTATGTACGCCGACACCTTCCGCTTTAACCGCACCACTGGCTACAACACCACCACGCCGACCGTTTCCGAGAGCATTGACTATGACAATCGGCTATACACCGCCACGCCGCCAGCCTTCAACGACCTTGTAGGCTCCAGCCTGCTTTCTAAGTACTTAATAGAGCCTCTGCCAAGGTATTAATAAAAAAAACTATGCAAGCGTAAGCGGTATGCTACAATAAGAAGCAATGGGACTATTTTCAAAAGAGGTGGATTACTTTGGCGTTGATATCGGAGCCGGCACTATCCGATTGGTTCAGCTAAAGAAAGGCGCCCAAAAGCCAATACTACAAACCTATGGGTCGGTGCCGGTTGACCCGAGCTGGGTGCAAGCTGATTCGCCGGCCGATATTCCGCGTATCGCCGGTGTGCTCAAGCAGCTCGTCAAGGACACGAAGGTTTCGACCAAGTATGTCATCGCCGGACTACCTTCTTCAAAGGTTTTTTCCAGCGTGATTTCGACCCCCAAGCTCAGTCATCAGGAGCTGGGGAAGGCGATTATGTTGCAAGCCGACCAGTACATTCCGATGGCGGTTAAGGATGTGAAGCTGGATTGGGTGGTGATTGGACCCGGTAAGACCGAAAAAGAGCAGCAGGTCCTGGTGGTGGCAGCGCCCAACACCGTGACCGAGCGCCAGGTTAGTATTTATGAACAGGCCGGTTTGGAGTTGGTAGCACTGGAGCCAAACGCGGTAGCACTGGCCCGCGCAGTAGTGCCGCCGGGAGACCTAGCGGTGCTAGTACTTGATATTGGTAGCCTGTCGGCTGACATCACCATTGTTCAAGGCAATATACCCAAGCTGTTGCGGTCGATTAATATCGGTGGCGTTTCATTGGTGCGGGCGGCCTCCCAAGGCCTCGGCCTTGATGAAGCCCAGGCCGACCAGTTTGTGCGCAAATTTGGCCTGACCCAAACCAAACTTGAGGGCCAGGTTTACAAAGCCCTTAAGCCGGTGCTTGACCAATTGGTTGAGGAGATTGATAAGTCGGTAAAGTTTTTCCAGAGCCAGTACCCCACAATCAAGTTCGAGAAACTGGTACTTACTGGCGGTACAACCGGCATGCCGGAGCTGCCAACCTACCTCTCTACGGCGGTGGGCTTACCGGTTGAGATTGCCAACGCCTGGGCCAAGGTCGGGTACGCCGCCACCCTTCAAGATTCGCTCATGGGCAATGCTACTGAGTTTGGCGTGGCTGTCGGTTTGGCGGAGCGAGACCTATTGGTATGAACGTACGGCTCAACCTTGCCCCGGAAGTTTATCAGGCTAGCCAGCGGGCTAAGCAGCGTAAACAGCTGGCTACCAGCATTGGCGTGCTGGTGTCTGCAGTAAGCGTAGGCATAGTGGTGGTGAGCCTGATAATCCTTGGCGGCCAAAAAGTCTTACTGGCAGCTCTTAATAACTCGGTAAAACAGCGCCAAAACAAGGTATCCCAGTATGCCGAGCTAGGAACCGCCGCTACCGCCCAGCAGCACTTGCAGGCCTGGTCTCAGTTGGCTGGCACCCAGGGTCATTTCAGTAATTTCTTTCAGATTCTCCAAGATTTCGCACCGCAAGGAGTAGCTGCTACCCAGGTGAGTGTAGATAACACCAATACCATTACGATGACCGGTGACGCCAACTCATACGACCTGGTAACCAAGTTTGCCAAAGCTCTAGAGGCTAGCAATGTTCAGGTCGGTCCGTCGCACGCTGCCACCAATCAGCCATACTTTACCAATGTGCAACTCAGCAACGTGAGCAATAATGGTAGTGATGGTATTGGCTTCCAGTTAACCACCACCATGTCGAGCGAGGTGACCAGTGGCCAGTAAAGCTGCACCCGCGAAGAAGCCGGCTGCCACCACTCCGCCCTCTCAGGCAGTGGTGAAGCGCGATAGTAAGGCCAATAATTACATCGCGGTGATTGCGGTCGTTACCGTACTCGTGGTGTTGGTGTGTGGGTTAGCTGCCAAATCTCTCCTAGGATCAATAATCCTTGATGGCAAGCTGATTGTGCATACCAACCAAGCTAAAACCGATTTGGATACTAAGCTACGGAACATACCTATTTTGATTAGCAACTATAACGCGTTAGGAAGCAAGCAACAGCTCATCGCCGATGCCCTGCCAAATGACCCTGATTTTCCGGCGCTGATTAGCATTGCTCAGGCCATGAGTGCCGACTCAGGGCTAACCCTCAAGTCGATCTCGCCTGATAACAGTGCTTCTAATACCGCTGTCAACCCAGGTGCCGTTGGTGCCGCTGTCACTCCGGGAGCCACTACATCTGTATCGAGCACCAAGCCAACTCCCTACTTGTTCGACGTAGAGGTGGCTGGCACCTATCCCCAAGTGGTGCACTTCTTTGATGACGTGCAGCTTTCGGCCCGGCCGATGAAGGTAGTTAACACTGATTTTAACGGCGATGGCTCGGCGCTACAGGTCTCAATCATACTCCAGACCTATTACCAGGGCGCGGCCAATACCAATGACAAGACGGAGACGCTCAAATGAAAAGTAAAGAAATCGTTGAGCTAGTAGTAGCAGTATTGATTCTAGCGATTGCTGGATATGTTGTGTACAAGATAGTAGTGCCATCGTCCCCAAGCAGTTCCGGGGCTAGTCATACAGTTACCTACGTGCAGGTGACACCGGTCGATCCCAATTTTGACTCTAACAGCCTTAACGAACTAGGGGATAGCAGTAAGGTGCGTGACTTCTATAGCCCGCCAGATCTTAGTAGTGGGCTCAATAACAGTCAGCCCTTTGGCCCCCTTCAGTAGAATCAGAGCGACTATAGCGTACCGCTTATGCTAAAATAGGCATAAGAAGGAGTACCCTGAGACTATACCCATGCTGAGCGTAGAGAGTGAAAAACAGATAGAGCAGTTGCTGCTTGAGCAAAAGATCATTCAGGTTAATCAGCTTGATGAGTTAAGGGCTCGGGCAGCTCAACAAGGTGAGCCGTTACTAAGCATTATCCAGCAAGCCGGCTTAATCGATGATGAGGCTATGGCCAAGGTTTCAGCTCAGGCTAGTGGCGTGCCGTATGCCAATCTTTCCGAGGTAACGGTGCCGCCAGAGCTGCTGGCGATGCTACCGAAAGAACTGGCCGAAAACTACCGGGCTGTCGTTTTCGGCAAGACCGGCGGCCGGATTGCGGTAGCCATGGTCGATCCCACCAATGTGCAGGCGGTGGACTTTCTGGCGCACAAGATTGATAAACCGATCGCAACCTTCATGGCCTCCCAAACTGCCATTGAGCATGTGCTCCTCCAGTACTCGGCCGAAATCGCCGCTGACATTAAGCAGGCGATCCAGAGCACTGCCGATGAGCGCACCCCCGGCGAGGCCAAAAAGGTACAGAACCTGGTACAGGATGCGCCGATCACCCGGGCTCTTAATACCATCTTGGAGTACGCTGCTAACGCACGGGCTTCCGACATCCATATCGAGCCGCGTGAAAAGGATCTGCGTATCCGTTTTCGGATTGACGGGGTACTGCTGGAGGCGATGCGTCTACCAAAATCGATTGAGCCGGCCCTGATTTCGCGGATTAAAATTCTCTCCAACCTAAAAATCGATGAACATCGCATTCCCCAGGATGGCCAGTTTGTGGTGCGGGTGGGCAAAGCTGAGATTGACCTGCGTATCGCCATATCGCCAGTGGTCTGGGGAGAACAGGTGGTGATCCGGTTGCTTAATAAAGATAACTCGCTGTTGACCCTAGAAAAGCTCGGCTTTCATGGGCGGGCTTTCCGGGCTATCCTGGCTGGCGTCCATCGTCCGCACGGTATGACACTGGCGACCGGCCCGACCGGTTCCGGTAAGTCCACCACGCTGTATGCACTGCTCCAGGCCATTAAGAGTGTCCAGATCAACATTGTTACTCTTGAGGATCCGGTGGAGTATAAGATGGAGGGTGTTAACCAGATCCAGGTTAACACCGACGTCGGGCTAACCTTTGCCAGCGGTTTGCGCTCGATCCTGCGTCAGGACCCCAACGTTATTATGGTTGGGGAGATCCGCGACCAGGAGACCGGTAACCTGGCCGTCCAGAGCGCGTTGACCGGCCATGTGGTGCTCTCTACCATCCATACCAACTCGGCTGCCGGTGTTTTGCCCCGGCTCTTGGATATGCAGGTAGAGCCGTTCCTGGTGGCTTCTACGGTCAACGCTGTCATTGGCCAGCGCTTGGTCCGTCGCGTCTGTGATAACTGCAAGCAACAACGGCCGGCAACCGAGGCAGAGATCGAATCCATTCATCATACGCTGGAAGCTTTACTGCCTAAATCAGAGGGTGACATCAAGGTGAAAGAAGATTTAGGGTACGACTTCTTGCCATTAGCCGGTCAAAACGCTTATACTTTATATGAAGGCAAAGGTTGCAAGAAATGCAAGGAGGGATACAAGGGGCGCGTGGGAATTTATGAGGTTTTTTCAATGAGCGAGGGAATGGAGCATCTTTTGAGCAAGAAGGCGACTACCTCTGAGGTGCAAACTCAAGCCCAGGGTGATGGCATGATAACCATGAAACAGGATGGATACCTAAAGGCGCTGAACGGGGTGACCACGCTCACCGAGGTAGCTCGAGTGGCGTCGGATACATAAGGAATTATTATGAAAATAGAGCTAATGCTAGAAGAAGTCGTTAAAAAGGTCGCCTCAGATCTGCACATTCAGGTGGGGTTGCCGCCGATGCTGCGGGTGGATGGGGCGCTGACACCAATACGCGATGCGCCGGTACTCAAGCCCGAGGACGTGGAGCGTCTCGTGCTGTCGGTACTCGATGATGAGCAGCAAGCCATATTTGAAAAGGACAAGGAAATTGATACCTCCTTTAGCTTCGGAGAGTATGGCCGTTTTCGGGTGAACGCCTTTCATGAGCGCGGTAACTGTGCTGCCGCCCTACGGCTGATTCCCACTAAAATCCCTTCACTCCAAGAACTCGGCCTGCCCAAGGTCGTCAGTAGCTTTGCTGATTTCCCCCGTGGGTTGGTATTGGTTACCGGCCCAACCGGTTCCGGCAAGAGTACTACTTTGGCCTCCCTGGTTGAAAAGATCAATAGTGAGCAGGCCAAGCACATTATTACCATTGAGGATCCGATTGAGTACAGTCACCATTCTAAGAAATCAATCGTGGTTCAGCGGGAAATCCACTTTGATACCTATTCTTTCGGTAATGCCTTGCGCTCCAGTCTGCGCGAAGATCCGGATGTGGTGTTGGTGGGGGAGATGCGCGACCTGGAAACCATATCTTCGGCCATTACGTTGGCGGAGACCGGCCATCTCGTACTGGCTACGCTTCATACCAATGGCGCCGCCCAATCCATTGATCGCATGATTGATGTCTTCCCGCCATTCCAGCAGCAACAGGTTCGGGTTCAGGTCGCCAGCATGCTGCAAGCCATCTGTTCCCAGCGGCTGGTGCCAAAGATTGCCGGCGGCCGCATTGCGGCGGCAGAGATTCTAGTGGTAACGCCGGCTGCCCGCAACATTATTCGTGAAGGTAAGACCCATCAGCTTGATTCGGTCATTCAAACCGGCGTTGAAGACGGTATGCAGAGCATGGACCGTACCCTGGTAAGCCTGATCCATAACGGCACTATAACCTATGAAGAGGCCAAGAATGTGGCTATCGATATTGACGAGCTAGATCGGTTGATGCGCGCATGATTGATTTTGTCTATACCGCCCGGGACCTGGCTACCGACCAAATCGTTAAGGCAGAGGTTAAAGCCGAGAGTCCAGAAGCGGCCGCTAAGTTGCTGCTGGAGCGTAAGCTATTCCCAATTGAGGTCAAGCCCCGGTCTCAAGCAAATATTCTGACACGCTTTGGCATCCAGAGCGGCGTGAGCGCCAAAGACCGTGTGCTATTTACCCGTCAGCTCTCCACGCTGATTAACGCTGGTTTGCCGCTCTCCCGGGCCCTACGTAGCGTGCAAGATCAGATTAGCCACGAACATTTTCGGGAGATTATCGAATCGGTGGTGGCGAGCGTCGAAGGCGGTTCTAGCCTTTCCCAAGCCTTTGCTCAGCATCCAAGAGTTTTTAATGAAATTTACGTTTCTCTCGTGGCGGCCGGTGAAACCTCCGGTACCCTCGATAAAACCTTACTGCGGCTGGCTGATCAGCAGGAAAAGGACGCCGCTATTGCCTCCAAGATCCGTAGCGCCATGATCTATCCGGCCATCGTGCTAGTACTTATTATTGGGGTGGTAATTCTAATGGTTGTTAGTGTGGTGCCCC
Source organism: Saccharimonadales bacterium (SeqCode) (assembly GCA_035510255.1). GTDB lineage: Bacteria > Patescibacteriota > Saccharimonadia > UBA4664 > SCTI01 > JASLFZ01. Next base: position 22,398 of record DATKHK010000030.1, read on the forward strand.
AAGTATCCCAGCTATACCAAAGTTTGGGGCAGGCATTGCCGCTACCTACCAAAATTCTCATCTGGTTGTCTCATTTCCTGACCCAGTATTGGTGGCTGAATGTCATTGCTTTAATCATTTTGGGCGTGCTGCTACGTAAGTTTACCTTTACCGAGGTCTTTCGTCGCTGGTCTGACCGCGTCAAGCTGACCGCGCCGGTTTTTGGCAAGCTTCTTAAGAAGGTTTATATGGCGCGGTTTGCTCGAACCATGGCGGCATTATTGGGTAGCGGTATACCCATGCTGCAGGCCATGGACACCACGCGGCGGGCGCTGGCCAACCGCTGGCTCCAAGAAGATATGGATAGAGCGATTGTTTCAGTCCGCGGCGGCAAAGCGCTTTCAGAGGCGATTGCACCCAGCCATTACTTTATCCCACTGGTACCGCAGATGATCAGCATTGGCGAGGAGTCCGGGACGATCGATGAGATGATGGAGCGCGTGGCTAAGTACTATGAGGCTGAAGTTGACGAAGAGGTGGCCAATCTCTCTACCACGATTGAGCCAGTGATGATGGTAGTTCTCGGAGGGATTGTGGCGTTGGTGCTGGCAGCCGTGCTGGGTCCAATCTACAGCCTGGTGGGTTCAGGATCTATTACTAATTCGTCTAGTGGTGGCTCCTCAACTTCGAGCAGTAGCGGCCCCTAATAAAATGCTTGACAGCATAACTACTTTGCCTAATACTGAGAAGCAAGTAGTATATTAACTTAACAGTATCATTATTGATTTCGACAACTAAGGAGGTGAGAACCTAATGTCTAGACTACGTAACAATAAAGGCTTCACGCTGATCGAATTGGTCATCGTGTTAGCGATCGCCGCGCTTATCCTAGCAGCGATTTTGCTGGCTGTTACCGGTGCCCAAAAGAGCCGACGTGACTCACAGCGTAAGACCGATCTAGGGCAGATATCGGCTGAGTTGGAGCAGTATGGCTCGAACAATTCTGGTAACTATCCGGCAACGCAAGCCGCATTCAATACCGCCTTTAAATCCGGTGCTTCATATAATAATGCCAACTGGATTGATCCCTTAAGCGGCTCGGCCTATGACTTTGCGGGTGCCCAGGCGCCAACCACTGGCCAACCAGCCGGTATCGCTTATACCTTGGCTGGCCGTACCTACACCATTTGTATCAATCTTGAGGTAGGCGGTACGAACTGTATTAGCAACCAGTAGACGTTAGCTAACGGTCTCTGCCAAATGCCGCCCTTCGGGGCGGTTTTTGGTTACCCTGATACCCTCTGATATACTGGGGCTATGCAAATTGCCATAACCATCTTCGTCGGCGCTATTGGCCTGATTGTTGGTAGTTTTCTAAATGTAGTGATACTGCGTTTACATGCTGGTAAGCAGTTCGCTAAGGGCCGGTCTGCATGTCCTCGCTGCAAGCACACACTCGGTATTTTAGAACTCATCCCGATCCTGAGCTGGATAGCCCAGCGTGGCCGCTGTCGTCATTGTGGTAAGCCGGTGAGTATTCAGTACCCGCTGGTGGAGGCGCTGACCGCCACCCTCTTTATGCTGGCCTACCTTTCGCACGTACCGGGCACCTATGGCAATCTCATTGTTCTGGGGTTGTGGTTCTATGTTATCGCTAGCTTTATCGTTCTAGCGGTCTACGACCTGCGCTGGTATCTTCTTCCAGATAAAGTGCTACTGCCAATCATTATTCCGGCAGTCGCTATCTTGATTGGTGAGGCAATGCCGCTAGCAGCACCAGCGGTCGCCTATGGGCCGGCTATAGCGGCCGTACTGGTTGGTGGCGTCTTTTATGCTCTAGCGGCCGTTTCGCGGGGGCGCTGGATGGGTGGGGGGGACATTAAGCTAGTCTTTGTCATCGGTTTGCTGCTCGGTTTGCAAAAAACCGCCGTGGCCATGTTTATCGCTTTTCTAGCCGCCGCCGCCGTGGCCATCCCTTTGGTTATTAGCAAGCGTAAATCACGCAAGGATTCGATTCCCTTTGGCCCGTTTTTGATTGCCGGCGCCCTGGTTGCTTATCTGTACGGCGCCCCGATTTTGCACTGGTATTTGGGTGCCAATGGCATCAGTTTATTCTAGTTTTAGGCCACTTTTCAAAATAATCTACTAACTCCTGTTACAACAGATACCGCTTATGCTATAATGCGGGTAAGATGCGGTGGTTACAGCAAAATCGCGGGTTTACTCTAATTGAAGTGGTTATAGTACTGGCTATTTCCGCACTGTTGTTGGCTGGGGCAATAGCTGGCCGCGGTGTGCTATTCCAGAACTCGTCATTTGCCACTGCCATGGACGACGCCCAGAACACGATGCGCCAGATCCAAAATGAGGCCAACCAGGCAATTAGTCCGGGGGCAGGAGAGAGTGCCGAGGTTGTTTTCGGCCGTTTGGTTGAGCTTTCGACCTCCTTTGCTCCCCCCTCAACTATCCAAACCTGGACTTTGATTGGCACCGAGGATAATACCGGCAATGTCGTGGCGCTGGCCGCCTGCAATGAAGTTGACGGTACCTTCCAGGATGGCGTCTCCTATAATCCAACCGGAAGCGACCCAAACGACCTGGCGCTTATCTTTACCCGCAATAATGACGTCAGCGGTACGACCGGACAGCTATTTGTAGCGCCATCAGGATTCACTCCTGGGGTTGGCGGCGTCCTTTCTGGGAATACGGTTTCGGGAGAGCCGCCGGTTGATTGTAGTCCCGGCGCAGCTACCCCACCCCCAAGCACACTGAATCTCTCCAATCCCTGTCCGGTCGGCACCTATGACCGGCTTACCGGCTGTATCATTCCCGCCCCCAACGCACCCACTGACCTCAAGGCTACCGATGCCGAAGACGCCACCGCTGATAGTAATGCTGCCAGCCCTGGCAATGCCATTACCACTGCAAGCCCCACCATTAATCTTACTGTTACTCTACCCCAAGCTCAGGCAGGGGCGGTGGTGACCTTATACAGCAATGGCGTGGCGCAGCCGGACGTAACCTTTGACTGTGCCGGTGGCACCGGCCCTACTTGTACGGCCAGTTATACACTTCCAAGCTACAATACCTTTAGCTTGACAGCGGAATGGTCTTACGACGGCAGTCCTAGCAGCACCGCCACCGCTCCGATTAGCGTCACCTATTCGATACCGACTAGCTGTAGCACTAGCGCCGGATATGTCTGTGGGCTAACCGGTTTCTACTACTCTCCATTTAGCCCTCAACCGCTTATTACCACCATCATCGATAAGCAAGTCGGCTGCGACCTGGACGGCCTTGGCTGCAATGACGCCGGGGATGGTCCGAGCAGGCCCAGTGATCCTAGCTCGTACAGCGACTTTACTACTACCCTTAAGCAGCGCACCGATTCGCTGACTTCTGTTGAAAGCAGCACGGTTGACTGGAGCGGCCAGATCTACCTATCATCTGGCAGCCAGCAGGTCTGCATTGATTCCAATAGTCCTGCCAAGCTCACGATTGGTAGCTATGCGCCGGTTGTCGGTACTGGTGGCACTACGCCGGTCTGCGGCACCTATATCGGGGCCTCTGCTGGCACCTGGGCCAATATCACAATTGCTTATACCGACACAACTACGGACACTCCATATGTCCGATTGGTTTCACCCGGTGGCACCATGTCGCAGACCGAGACATGCGCCGTTAGCCAATTTTTCGCTCCCACCGTCTGCGACACTTCACCGACCCAGTCGGATATCAATATCTGTGAGGAAGATGGTAACACGGAGGCTTACTTTGACAATCCTCCGCCGGATTTGCCCGGGGAGGAAGATATTTCGACCCAATATTATGTCTGCAGAGTTAATACCACCACCGTGCCCGGTTATATGGACATCGCGGGATCGCGGCTACGTACTACCGCTGTGCCACCTCCTAATACGAGAACGGTGGGGTTAGCCAGTCCATCTACGCTCAGTACTAATGTTGCCTTGGCAACCGCACCGGCGCTGTCATACCACCAGCTCGTGCAAACCATCACCGCTCAGGCCAAAACTATTGTGCCACCGACACCGGTAGCTTGGGTTAATACCGCCGCGGTCCTGCGGTCTATCGCTCGGGCGGTGGGGCCGGGGGATGCTGAAGCCGCCGGCGTAGCGGCCTGCGATAATAACATTCTTAACCCGGTTAACTACCTGAATGCCACCTGCACCGACTTCACCAACGGCGGCAGCGCCTACCAGATTCCGATAAGTATCCCGGGTAACAATCCCAGCGCAACCACTCAGCAGGGCAACCTTATCATCAACTTCGACTCGAACACCATTAACTGGAGTTCCGGTCCGTGATCAACTTACAGCAAACCCGCGGCGATACGCTGGTTGAGGTGGTCATTGCCCTGGCGATTCTAGCGGTTACCTTTGCGGTGGCCTACAATTCTGCCAACCTCTCCTATCAGACTAGCGTCCAGGCTAGAGAGGGCACGGTGGCCGCCCAACTCTTAGAAGACCAAGCTGAAAAGTTGAGAGTCTACCGTGACCAGCAGGTCGCCGCCAATCTCGGTGGTACCAATGATATTTTTAGCGCCTTTGCCAGCGGGGGAGTCTATTACATGAACGCCAACGATCAGGTTACGCCAGGCCCATCCACCACCTGTACCGGGCTACCTTCCCAGAGCCAGTGCAGCGTAGCCATTGACATTACCAAGACCAGCTACGCAACCCAGCCATATCTCAATGAGATTCAGGCTCATATCATTGTGCAGTGGGACAGCCTGATTGGCGGTCTTCCTAACACCTCCGACCTAACCTATTACCTGACCGATACGCGGCCGGTGCCAACCATTTGTGATAACAGTTTGGCGGGGCAATGTCAGTGATTAGAGGGCGCCAGCAAGGTTTCACGATCGTTGAGTTGATTCTTGCTATGGCTATTTTTAGCTTTATGTCGCTGATTTTGGCAACCGGCGTGATTCGGCTGTATCAAATTTATG
>DATKHK010000031.1:0-6384 GCA_035510255.1 Saccharimonadales bacterium (SeqCode)
ACCGCCACCTCGGTAGTGCCGCCGCCAATATCGACGATCATGGAGCCGGCGGCGTCCTGTACTGGCAGGCGCGAGCCGATCGCCGCGGCCATGGGCTCTTCGATCAAAAAGGTACGGCGGGCACCAGCGTTGGTAGCGGCATCCTCCACCGCCCGCTTTTCTACCTCGGTTACACCGGACGGAATACCGATCACAATCCGTGGCCGCGCCAGCAGCTTAAAGCGCTGCTTGTGTACCTTATCGATAAAGTAGCGCAACATCTGCTCGGTTACCTCAAAATCGCTGACCACGCCGTCGACTAGTGGACGGGTGGCTACAATACTAGCCGGCGTCTTGCCAACCATGCGCTTAGCTTCCTCGCCAATTGCCAGAATCTGGTTGGTCTTGGTGTTAATCGCCACCACACTGGGTTCATTAATCACGATGCCCTGGCCGCGCACATACACCAGAGTATTGGCGGTACCCAGATCGATACCGACGTCATGGGAAAAGCGACCCATCAGCTGATTAAACACGTAAACCCATTAGCATTACCATCTTTACCCTAGTTTACAGGGGTAAGCCGAGCGCGCCAAGGTCACAAAATGTGTTCAGGGCCGAACACCGGCATAACGTCAGATGGCGTGAATAAAGCTTGTGTTCAAACTTATTAAAACAATGGTGAGGAGTGGAGCAGGTCACACGGACCCTGCCCCACTCCTCTTAGCGGCTACAGCCCAAACAGCTGCGCTAGAACGTAGCCGGTAACCGCGCCGAACAGCATGGCATCAACTCGGTCTAGGGCCCCGCCATGGGCACCAAAGAGCTCGCTGGTGTCCTTGGTGCCAACATCGCGCTTTACGTACGACTCAAACAGGTCACCAACTGAAGCCACCAGCGCGACCCCGAAACCGAATACTAGCGCCTGAGCCAGCGTGAGCCAGCCCTCCAGCAGATGGGCAACATACAACGCTGCCACCGCTGCCAGCAGGCCAATCACCCATCCCTCAACCGTCTTATTCGGTGAAATGAGCGGCGCTAGCTTATGACGGCCCAACAGCCGGCCAACCAGATAGGCGGCGCTGTCGCTCACCGAAACCGCTACTACTACATCGAGGACCAAGGCTCCGCCATGCGGTAAGCCGCGCAGCTGCACGGCACAGGCGAAGGGCACGCCAATCCAGAAGATGCCAAAGAGCGCGGTGGCCATTACGCGAATGCCAATGCCGCTCCCCAGGTCTTGCCGATCAAGCAAAGTGGCCGGAAACAGCAGCACTACGGCTAGGCCTAGCAACAGGAGCACGTCGGAAAGCGTACCGCTCACCGCTACCGCCATTATCCCGGCGAGTACGAGGTAGCTCGTTGGAACAACCGATAGTCTGGCTAGGCCGGCCATTTTACTGAACTCGTCCATGCAGATCCAGCTGAATACCACCAGTACCAACGCCAGCAGCCACTGGCCAGCAATGTCAATTCCGACCACGGCGGCAAAAACCGGAATCGCTACCTTCAACCGCCGACCAAGATCCGAGCCGGCAATACTACGCATGCGCGACACTGGCCTCACCCCCTTAAGGATCGGTTATACAACAGGTCACTTGCGCTTGCCGCGTATTATAGCACTCTTATAGGATTGGGGCTTAGGAAAGGCTTATTTGACGCATGCCGCGGCGGCTTCGGCTAGCGGGATAAGCTTGGTTTCTTCTTGGGTACGGCGCTTCAACTCGACCGACTGCTGGTCGAGTGTCTTGGCGCTGACGGTGAGACGGATCGGACAGCCAATGAGGTCGGCGTCGGCAAACTTAGCGCCAGCTGACTCGTCGCGATCGTCGTAGAGGACTTCAATATGCTGCTTCTGTAAGTTGGCGTAGAGTTTATCGGCGGCGGCAATCACCTGCTTGTCGTCACCCAGGCGCACCAGATGGACCTGCGCGGGAGCAACCGCCGCCGGCCAAACAATGCCGCGGTCGTCGTGCATCAACTCTACAATTACGCCCATAGTGCGGGCCGGACCGATACCGTAGCTGCCCATTACCACCGGCTTGACGCTGCCGTCCTCGTCAGTAAACTTCAGGTCTAGAGCGTCGGAGTACTTGGTGCCAAGCGTAAAGATGTTGCCAACCTCGGCGGCCGCCACCTTCTGCAGCTGGTCTTTTTTAAGATCGAGCTCGGCCACCACCTCATCGGTATAGACCTCTTCGTTAATAGCGATCTTTTTGTCCTTATCAAGGTAAATCGTATCCTCCCCCGCGTTAGTCACCGTCTGGAACTCGTGGGAAAACTTAGCAAAACTACCGCCGCTAGCGAAGGTCAGGTAGGTATGGTCGCCAATACCGACGCGCTTGAAGATCTTGGTGTAGGCAGCTTTCATTTGATCGTAGAAAGCGTCATGCTCGGCCTGGGTGCGGCTAAAGGAGTAAAGGTCCTTCATAATGAACTCACGGGTGCGCATAATGCCGCTTTTGGCGCGTAGCTCATTGCGGAACTTGGTCTGGAACTGGTAGACGTAGCGCGGCAGGTCACGGTAGGAGGAAACGTACTCGCGCATGAGGGCGGTCAGCGGCTCCTCATGGGTATTGCCCAAGCCGACCTCGGTGCCGTTATGCAGCTTGGTCTTGAACCAGACGTCGACTACCTGATCGTCCCAGCGGCCACTGGCCAGCCATGGCTCCTTGGGCTGCAGCGCCGTCATGGCCAGCTCCACTCCGCCGGCCGCCTCCATTTCCTCACGAATGATACCAATAATCTTATTCAGCACCCGCAGACCCAGCGGCAGCAGCACGTAGGCTCCAGCCATTTGCTTATACATGAAGCCGCCCCTGAGCAGCAGCTGAGCGCTGGCTGCGGTCTCGTCCTTTGGGGCTTCCTTATGGGTTTTGGTGAATAGCTGGGAAAACTTCATTATCTTTTCATTATTTCTGTAGCATCGCGATGTAGGCAACGTAGTTATTGAGCATATGCAGCGCAATCCCCGGGATAATCGAGTTGGTCCGCACGTACAATCCACATAATACCAGGCTTAAGATGAAGGTGTACACGCTGACGTTGCCTTGAAGATGGGCAAAACCAAACAGCACACTGGTGATAACCGCCCCGATCACCACCCCGTAACGCTTGGAGAAGGCCGGAAACATAAACCCCCGGAACACCGACTCCTCCACAAATGGTGGGATAATCACCAACGCCCACAGGCTTAAATCCGAAAACCGCGAGCCAGTAAACTGGTTGGTTTGGGGTTGGGCGGCGTTAAAGCTGGGGTCGATCAGCTGAATCAACCAGTAGGCCGCGCCCACCACCAGCCCGAACACCGCCAGAATCACTACCAAATAGAGTAGCACCCGCCAAGGGTTGAAGCGGCGGATGCCGAGATCGCGCAGGCTAGCGCCGTACTTGCGCAGGTAGTAGCCGATAGCCACAAACGAGCCAACGGCGTCGACAATCACCAATCCAAAGGAGGCACCGGGACTGTTCTGGTTGAGCGCGCGGAGATAGGCGCTGACGCCCGGCACTTCCGGCGCCACTAGCTGCAGCAGCAGGACCACGGCAATCGGCAACACGACCCATGGCACCAGGAAAGCTATGAGGGCATCACGGCCACGCCAGGGCACCGACCGCAGCCGGCGAATAGTTGATGGTGGACGCGGCGCCTCGGCGCTGGCAGCTACCATCTACTGGTGTAGGTGTTTAATATCGAAGAAAGTAATGACTACCATCAGTAAAATCAGTGCCGCGAACCCGGTCGCGTGGACCGCCATCTCTAGCCGCTGGCTTAACGACTTGTGCGTCAGCCGCTGCGCCGCCGCCAAGGCCCAGCGGCCACCATCCAAAGCTGGCAACGGCAAGGCGTTGAGTACCGCCAGTGAGATAGAGATGGAGGCTACAAAAATCAAGACATAAGCGACCCCAAGATCGGATACCGCCTTCAGCAGCACCACAATCCCTACAGGGCCGGCCACATTATCACTTACCTGTCCGTGAGCCACTAGGCCGGCAACGAGACCGCCAAAGGCGCTGAGAGTCGCCCAAATTAGCTGTCCGGTGATACCGGCCGCCGTCACCACCGCGTCCGGCAGATTATAGCGCAGCTTATAGGTTTGGAATGGCGTGACACCCAGAAAGCCGTCTTTAGCACCGGGTGGGCGCAAATGTGGCCGTACCGTCCGGGTAACGCCATGATGCTCTACCTGCAGCGTGACGCTGGCTCCGGCATGTGCCTTGGTGAAACGGAGGATATCGTTTTCGCTGGAAAAACTTTGGCCGTCGCCACTCAGAATAATGTCGCCGCGGACAATGCCGGCCGTCGTCGCCGGCGAACCGGACACCGTATCCACCACCATCACTTGCTTCGGCTGGGCATAGCTAGCGGTACCGCTGCTAAACTGGCCGGCAATCACCGGGGGCAGGCCGGTGAGACACAGCCACAGCAGCACGGCGTAGGCTAGCAGGACATTCATAATAACGCCGGCGAACAGGATCCGGGTCTTTTGCCAGAAGCTGGCCGCGCCAAACGCACCGGCGCTGACGTCGGTCAACGCCTCCCCTTTCATGCGCACAAAACCGCCCAGCGGAATCCAGTTCAACGAGTAAAAGGTGCCACCAACCTGTTTGCCAACGATGGTTGGTGGAAACCCAAACCCAAACTCCTCCACCTCGACACCGGCGCGCTTGGCAGCCAGGAAGTGTCCGAACTCATGCACGAAGATCAGGACACCGAAAATTAGAATAACCAGTAGGATGATGCCGAGAAGAGCCATGGAGCTATTTTAGCAGGCAGGCAGCCGTGAGCCTACTTATAGTTATGGCTTCCTACTTGCCGAAGTTACGTTTACGCTGAGCGTAAGCCGCGAGCGCCGTGTCGAGCTCGGCTTCGTTAAAATCCGGCCACAAACAATCGGTAAAATAGAGCTCACTGTAAGCGCTCTCCCAGATCAAGTAGTTGCTCAACCGCTGCTCACCGGAGGTACGAATAATTAGATCAGGATCAGGCAGGCCAGCCGAAGTCAGCCCGGTGGCCAGCCGCTCTTCGGTAATGTCCTCGGCGGCGACACCGGCACGGACCAGCTGCTGTACCGCCTCCACCACATCGCGCCGGCCACCATAGTTAAAGCAAATGCCAATGGTACCAGCCGTACCGGCCTTAGTTTGCTCCTCCACCTGGTCTAAACCGCGCGCCAGCTTGGAGTCCAAGCCGGCCCGTGAGCCTAAGATCCGAATCCGTATGCCCTTGGCCACGAACTGCTTGGTCTCTTCTTTGATGGCGTACGCCGCCAATTTCATTAAATAACCGACCTCGGCGTCGGCCCGGCTCCAGTTTTCGGTCGAAAAGACGTACCCGGTCACATAGGATATGCCGCGCGCAAAGGCGGCGTCGGCGATCTGTTTCAGGTTATCGTACCCGGCTTTGTGGCCGTCGTTGGCGGTCAGGTTGTGTTGTTTGGCCCAACGGCGGCTGCCATCGGGAATAATGGCGACGTGCTGAGGAATGGCGGAAGAATTCATATTTTATTCATAATACCGTGATAGAGGCCTGGCCGCTAGCCGCCTATCTAAACCGTCATAATTTCAACTTCTTTGGCGTGAGCTAGTCCATCTATGCGTTTCTTGTAGGTTTCAATCAGCTTGGTGAGTTCGGTTTCGGCGTATTTGACGTCGTCCTTGGTGGCTTGTTTATCCTTTTCGCGGCGTTTAACCTCGTTTAAGACATCGTGGCGAACCTGGCGCAGCGTGATATTACACTGCTCGACTTTAGTCCCTAGGTCTTTAACGATTTCGTGGCGGCGCTCCTCGGTCATCGGCGGCACGCTCAGGCGTACTACATTGCCATCGCTAGACGGATTGAGGCCGAGGCTCTGGTTTTCGCGCAGCATTTTCTCGATTGGTGCCACCAGGTTTTTATCCCAAGGGCTGATGGCGATGCTGCGGGCATCGGGTGTGGTGATGGTAGCGACGGCCTTGAGTGGCGTTTGAGCGCCATACTGCTCTACCGTTAGATTTTCCACCAGCGCGGTAGTAGCCCGGCCGGTGCGCAGGCTGCGCAGCTCCTCTTCCAGGTGAGCCACCGCCCTATCCAGGCGTGGGGTGGCGGTTTTGACCAGTTGCGGAATCGATTCCATTGGCTAGGCGCCCATTTCCAGGCGGTTGAAGCGGCTGATCTCAATCTTCTCGCCGACTTTCGCCGCCACTTCAGTCAAATACTGCTCAATTGATTTGTCAGGGTCTTTGACGAACGGCTGCTTTAGCAGACAGACCGACTCGTAGTACTTAGCCAGCTTGCCATCGACGATTTTTTTGGCGATTTCGGCCGGTTTGTCGCCGGCTTCGGCTACGAAAATCTCACGCTCCTTGGCAACTACCTCGGCCGGCACGCTTTCGGGAGTCAGATATTCGGGGGCGGCGGCGGCGATA
>DATKHK010000032.1:0-8143 GCA_035510255.1 Saccharimonadales bacterium (SeqCode)
CTTAAGCGGCGGGCCTGGTAGTCAGTGCAGTTGGAGCAGCTCATCAGCTCACGATACTCCCCTTCCACCGGACTCCAGTATTCGATATCGAATTTTTTATAGGCGGGGGCACCCAGATCGCCGGCCGCGATCCGTACCAACCGATACGGGATCTCCAGCCGCTGACAGATCTGCTCCTCGATTTCAACCAGCTTCTGGTGCCATTGTTCGCTCTCCTCGGGCTGGCAGAACACGTACATCTCCACCTTATTAAACTGGTGCACCCGGTAGAGGCCCTTGCTGTACTTGCCGTAAGCGCCGCCTTCAGTGCGATAGGAGGGGCTGTAGCCGGCATAGAGCAGCGGCAGCCGGCCGGGGTCGAGGATTTCGTCGGCATGGTAGCCGGTCAGCGGGATTTCGGCGGTGGCGATCAGATTGAGGTCGCTGTCTTTAATCTCGTAGATCTGGCGCTCATCGCCCCGTGGGTTGAAACCGGTACCGGACATAATCCGGTTGGTGGCCAGATGGGGCACCTGCATAAAGGTAAAGCCCTGCTCTTCGAACAGGTCGTAGAGCATGCGCACAATTGAGAGTTCCAGCTTTACCAAAGCATTTTTGGCAAAGTAAAACTTGCTACCGGCGACCTTGGCACCCCGTTCAAAATCCAGCCAACCGTTAGCTTCGGCCAACGTAAGGTGGTCCTTCAGATGGGGGTGCTTTTCGGCTTTGCCCCAGGTTTTTTCTTCGCGGTTAGCCTCTTCGCCACCTTCTGGCGTGTGTTCGGCTAATAGATTGGGGATTTGCAGCGCCAGTTGGTTGAAGGCGTCGGTGGCCGCAGCTAGTTTCTTTTCGAGTGGCTCTAGGTCGGCCTTGGTAGTCTGCAGATCAGCCAGCTGCTTCTCGTCCGGTTTGCCCTTAATGTTGAGTTTGGCGCGCAGCTCATCAACCTGGCTAATAAGGGCGAGGCGGGCTTGGTCGGCGGCCAGCGCGCCGTCAATATCGACCTTGATGCCGCGCTGCTTAGCAGAGGTACGATAGGCGTCGGGATGTTCGCGTAGGTGTCTGATATCGATCATACTGGAATAATTATAGCGCACTTCTCTCGACGGTATTTAATTGATACAGATTCATAACTAGGCTATAGTGGTGGCACTAAGTTTTGCTTTGTTCCTACTACAAGGAGATACAATGAGCACCGACACCGCTATTGGTCTGCCGGAGGATCTTGCCGAGAGTCTGGCCGCTTATTTGGCAAACCTAATCAGCTTGCGGCACGCCAAGGTGGCCCTCAGTCTCCGAGAGCCATTCGTTGACGTTGCAGCCATGAAGAACCTCCTCATGAAGGGCTATGGCTACCTCGAGTATGGGGTGTGGGGAAGACACGCCCTCATCATGTTCACGGACTATCGCGAGAACCTCTGCATCGAATGTGGATATGTAATCGCGAAGTTTCATGGAGTCCCTGAATATAGCTTTTCGGTACACCACCAGACAGAGCTCCCGAACCAGGATAGAGTGGCTAGCTGTTACGGATTCCAAAAAACCGTGATATATCAACACCACTCGGACGAGCCATCCGAAGAGAAGCGATCGCATACCTGTGTGGTTATCAATCTCGAGGATGACCTCAAAACAGCTGACTTCATTCAAGCCTGGGAAAAAGGCGAACCGCTACCCAGCGGAGATGAGAATCAGCCGCTGCTGTTCATTCGGCCGGCCAGCTCTTAGCCCCCACCCCGCCAGCGCGACTTCGGTTGCGCTGGCGGCTTTGTTTTTACCCTTTTATATGCAGCCGCTTGATGAGGAAGTCTCGATCGAGACTGGCCAGGAACCAGCCAGCTTTGGGGCCGAAATCCTTACCCAAAATTACCCGGTAGATGGCCTGGAAGGCGGCCGGAGCCGGCAGATTCGCTTGGTCTTTGGCGGCGTAGATCAATTCGTGCATGGCCTGGCCATCAATCTCTCCGCTGTGTTCCTCAATGGCGGCGGCCAGGATCGTTAAAAATCCACGTTGCTCGTCGGTTAAGGGCTCCGCTTGGGGCAGTGCTGGCTGGACCGTAAACTTAACCTCTTCGGGGGCGTACTTAGCCAGCCAGTTTTTCACGAAGGGCAGTTCGGCCAGAATAACCGCCTGCTCTTTCTTAACCTGGGTGGCGTAGCCGGTACGCTCTAGAATACGTAAGCATTCGTCGGAATCTCCCTGGGCCGCCTGGTAGACCTGGACCAAATGCTTAAAGGAAACGCTAGAAATAACCGGCTTGGTGTCGCCGGCAGCAGCAAAGTTGTAGGCATCACGGAACTGGTGGCCAGAATCGTTTTGGGCGGCAGCAAACTCATCAATCAGGTTATATAATCCGATACCAGGGTCAAAGACCAGCTTTTTTTCCGGACGGCTGCGGACGATAAAATAGCGCAGGATTTCCGGTGGCATAATCTGCAGGGCTTCTCCTGGAGTAACGCCATTACCCTTCGAGGAGCTCATTTTAAAGCTTTCATGCGGCCGATGGATATGGCCATAGCGCACTTCGCCATAGGGCGGCTCTATCTTAAACACTTGGCGGGCAAACTCGCGGCCGGTGTCGTATGAGCCTCCGGCCGCACCATGCTCTTGGGCTCCAAAGGGCTCAACCTGAACTTTCAGATATGCCCAGCGAGCGGGCCAATCCAGTCGCCAGTTTAGCTTAGCGTGACCGTTGACATAGGAAATACCATCGAGAGCTTGGGCCTTACGATCCCAGGTATCTAAGTGGCCATTAATGAACACGTTGGTTGTGGGATCAAGCAGTTGGACCGGTGTCCAGTTAGCTGGCAGCTCGCGATTAGAAAGCTCACTGAAGATCTTGCGAATAAAGTCTGACTTCTGGAGATTCTCTAAAACCGCCTCAATGTATGGAGTCATATGATTCGGCAGGTAGAGGTCCTCATAACTGCGAATAATTTCCGGCGCGAGACCCATCGGCTTCAAGTACTGTTCAAACTCTGCAAAAAAGTGGTCGGCGTAGGAGGGATGGCAGTCGCCGTAAGGGTCCTCCACCAACGCTACCGGCTGACCGGTGTAGTCCTTCTTGGCAGGTGGCAGAAAATCATACCACTTGCGTAAGGGGTCAAAATTGTCGACCACATGAAGGTGGCGGGCTTTACGGCCGCGCTTACCCACCGCCCAAGCCAAGGCTTCGGCGGTCATAATCTCGCGAAAATGACCAATGTGGTAAGACGCTGACGGCGAGATACCGCTGGAGACAATGATCTCGCCCTCCGGATAGCGCCGGACGATCTCATCGGCAGCTATATCAAGCCAAAATTTACTAGTGTTGTTCTTGGATTTTACGTCTGTCATTGCTTTAGATTGTACATCAAAAAAGGCCCCGGTCGGGGCGCTCTTTTGATAGCTTGTGGTTAGCTTCTATTCAATATGAGCGATCTTATAGATCATATCGCCAGATGGCACCGTAATGGTAACCTCGTCGCCCTTAGTCTTGCCCATTAAGGCCTGCCCGATTGGCGACTCGTTGGAGATCCTGCCTTCAGACGGGTTAGCCTCAGTGGAACCCACGATGGTATAAACCTGCTTGCCATCTTCAATGTCTAGATGCACAGTTGAGCCAATGTTGACCTTGGCGTGGTTGCGTGGAGCTTTGATTACCACGACGTTACGCAGGATATGTTCGAGTTCAGAAATCCGCCCCTCAATAAAGGACTGGTGGTCTTTGGCGGCATCCCAGCTAGCGTTTTCGCTTAGGTCGCCGTACTCTTTGGCTTCGCGCAGCTCCTGCGCCACCTGGGGACGCTGTTTTTTGACGAGATCTTCCAGCTCAGTCTTGAGCTTATCGACCCCATCTTTAGTTAAGTAAAACTCTTTCTTTGCAAGCGCATCCATAATAACCTACCTTCCTTTCTTCCTGTCTTCCTGATATTGCTCGGGTGGCATAGCCAGTTGAGCCGTGCTATGAAAAAAATTCTCGAGCGGTACTCGAGTGTGGGTGTTCTTTATGTATAAATTAACCGTAAGCGTTTGGCTAGGGTTCCATACCATTTTTACTCGGAGAGCTCCTAGTGGTCAAGAGTTACTATTGTTAATTAGAAATATTTGGGGCTTTTTGGCTTTAGAGAGGCTATTATTCCTACTGGACACAGCCGCCGGGTCGGGTAAAGCAGTAGGTCAGGGTTTCGCGGACCGCCGGCGCGGCATAGGTGGCGCCTTCGCCGGCGTTCGCAACAAATACCACTATCTCGATTTGTGGGTTATCGAACGGCGCAAAGGCGGTAAACCAGGCGTCAGGCTTATTGGCAGCGGTAGTGCCGGTTTGGGCGGTGCCGGTTTTAGCACCCACCTCTACCGGCACCTGAGCGGCAATCTTGCAGCAGGCGGTGCCATAGGAAGCGTAGACGGCGTCGTGCATCCCTTGCTTAACAATGCTGATATCGGCTGGGGAGATGAAGTTCTGGCTCTCAATCTTGGGCTGGAAGGTTTGGGTGACTTGGCCGCTGGGATTCTCGACTTCCTTCAAGAAATGTGGCTGGTAGACGGTGCCGCCGTTGGCCACCGCCGCTTCGGCCACCGCCATTTGCAGGGGGCTAGCCAATAGGTCGCCTTGGCCAATTGAGATATTGTAGGTGTCCCCAACCGTCCACGGTTGGCCGGAGTTCTTTTGGTACCAGCTAGGCGTCGGCACCCGGCCGGCTGACTGCTCCGGAATGTCGACCTTGGGATACTGACCCAAACCAAACTTATGGTAGTACGATTCCAGCCGGGTAACGCCGACGCCGGCGATGTTGCCAAAGCCGCCACCCACCGTATAGAAGAAGACATCAGAGCTAACCGCCAGCGCCTTAACTACGTTGACCACGCCGAGCGGGCCACCCTGACCGGTCTCGTAGTCGGTGTAGGATTCATAGGTATAGGTAATCGAGGGGTTGTACTGATTGTGAACGGTAATTGAGCCGGTGTCGTCGACGGTAGTACTTGGGGTAATGGCGCCGGTCTGGAGGCCAGTCGATGCCACCAACGGTTTAATGATTGAGCCGGTCGGGTAGGCGCCGCTGATGGCTTTGTTGAAGAGCGGCTGGGTGGGATCGTTAACCAGTTTGCTATAGGCCGATTGGCTGATACCGCCGGCAAACTGGTTGTTATCGTAGCCGGGCAGACTGACCACCGCTAGCAAATCACCGTTGCGCGGATCGAGCGCTACCCCGGCAGCCTGGGTGGCGCCGCTCGCTTGCATCTGTTGCTGAATCGCCCCGGTGAGGTAGTTTTGGAGGCCGCTGTCGATAGTCAGTACCAGGTTATCGCCGGGCTCGGCCGGCTGGGAGGCTAGCACCTTAATCGGCTTGCCGGTGGCATCAACCTCGGTTTGGGTGGTGCCATTCTGGCCGCGCAGCACTGACTCGTACTGCTTTTCGAGACCAAGTTTGCCAATATAGTCGGTTGGACTGTAGTTAGGGTTGGCGGCCAGATCAGCGGCGTCGACGCGGCCGGTATAGCCCAAAATTGACGACAAGGTGCCACCAAGGTTGTTGTACTGACGAATCGGATTGTCATCAAGGCTGAAACCGGGCACGGTGTTGGTCGATTGGTCAAAGTTCAGCGCAATATCACGCGGTACGTTACTGGCCACGACCTGGGGTTCGGTATTGCTTAAGCAGGCGGCTTCGGCTCGCGTTTTCGACAGTTTAGTGGCCTCATCGGCCTGGACGCAGTTGCCCTCGGAGGCGGCGGCAATCTGTGAGGGCTGCATATTGAGCAAACCGGCAACGGTAGCGTAGAGCTGCTGACGCTTGGCAGGATCGGAGGGCAGCAGACTAGGCACCACATTGACATCGAAGCTGGCCAAATTTTGCGCTAAAACGTTGCCGCTACTATCGTAAATGATGCCGCGGGGAGCACGAGTGATGGTTTCACACAGCCGGTTGCCATCGGCAAAGCTTAGGTTACGGGCACCACCCACTATCTGCAGCTGAAACAGCTGAAAGCCGAGAGCCGCGGTGGTGATGAGCACCAGCCCCACTAGCAGCCAGAGTGGCCGCCGGTTGGTAGGAGTTTCAATGACACCAGCCTCGGCGTCGGCCGGCAGAATGGCGTCGGCCCAGCGCTCATGACCCCCTTGGTCCCGTTTGATGGTTGACCGGCCCTTGCGTGGGCGCTCCTCGCCGCCATAACCAAACAGAGGTCCACTCACCGATTGAAGCCTTTATTGAGCTGGGGTGTGTTAGAGGGGCGCTGAGGCAAGTTGAGACGCACCAGCACTAGGAAACCCAGGATTACCAGATTATCAACCAGTTCACGGCCAATCCGGCTAAGCTCAATCGCCTGAATCGGTGCGCCCAGCGTTGCCAGCACTACCAGGTTGTAGAGGACGGTGCCAGCCATTACTACAAGTAAGGCGGTGATAAAGGAATCGGCATGGAGCCCAGTCTGGCGGCCGGCGATAATGGCCAACACAACTACCGAGAAAAAGGCCATGCGCAAGCCAAAATCACTGCCACTAGCCAGATCCAGCAAAAATCCGCCGCCTAAAGCCGCCGCCAGCGCCGGGGTGGCATTAGACCACAGTCCGAACAGCACTATCACTACTAACATGAGATTAGGCATGACACCCAATGGCCGCACATGCCCAAACCATGAAACCTGTAGCCAGGCGGCCACCATTACCGCCACAATGCCAGCTAAAATTTTCATTGTGGCCGCACCACTACGTAGACAATCTGGAGACGGCTAAACTGGATCGCAGAAGTTACCTGAGCTGTCTGGAATACCCCGTTGTCCTGCTTGGAAGTGGTTTGGACGTGCCCAATAATTAGCCCGCTCTCGACGGCTCCACCGAGGCCGCTGGTCACAATCGTATCACCGGGGTTAATGGTTTCATTCTGGGCAATCTCATCCATTTCGAGCCCGTTACCGATCTGGCCTTGGATGGTGCCGGTCGGTCGGTCGGATTCATCCTGGTCCAGCGCGGCTATCCGGAAGTTCGGGTCGATGACCAAAAAAACCTGGGCGGTATGCGGACCGACATTTTGGACGGTCCCCACCAGTTGGCCCTGCTCGACCACCGCCATTCCGGCCGTAATACCGTCCTTACTCCCGCGGGCAATGGTAATAAACTGGCGAAAGTTATCTGGCTGATATCCAACCACCTGGGCCGCCACCAGCCGATCGGGATCGATGCCGCCCAAATTGAGCTGCGACCGTAACGCCGCGTTTTGGGCCTTGATCTCGGTATCCTGGCTGACCTGCTGCTGCAGGGCCGCGACCTGCGTTTGCAGGCGCTGGTTTTCGGCCTCCAACTGGCCGGCGCTACCGATTACATTCAGCCAACCACTGACGGTATTGCCGGCGCGGCTAAAACCGGCTTGGAAGGGCGCGGTGATACCACTAACCATACCAGCTGCCGGACCCAGCAGGCCAATGGCGGAACCTACGACGAGCAGCACGCCCACCAGCACCAGCCCAATCAACCGCCGAGAGACATTACGCTTACGCATCGCCGCCTACCTCCCGGTTGTCCGAAACTGGGTGGGAACCAGGATGTCCTTGAGGGCATCGAGATCCTCTAGCACCAAACCGGTGCCGCGGGCTACCGCCGTCAGCGGGTCATCGGCGATATGTACCGGCATCTTAGTCTCCTTATGTACCAGCCGGTCGAGTCCGGTTAGCAGCGCCCCGCCGCCGGCCAGCACAATGCCACGGTTCATGATGTCGGCCACCAGCTCAGGCGGCGTCTCTTCAATCGTGATCTTGATGGCTTCGACGATGTCGCGGACGCTGCGGGCTAGGGCTTCGCGGATTTGGGCGCTTGAAACGTCAATCTGTTTGGGCAGTCCGGTAACCAGATCGCGGCCGCGCATCGGGACGGTAATTACTTTGTCGCTAGCGTAGGCTGAGCCGGCGGCAATCTTAATCTGCTCAGCGGTGCGCTCACCAATCGAAAGATTAAACTCATCGCGGGCATACTGAACAATGTCTTCACTCAGTTCGTCGCCGGCAATCCGGATGCTGCGCGCCGCCACAATGCCACCGAGCGAGATCACCGCCACCTCGGTAGTGCCGCCGCCAATATCGACGATCATGGAGCCGGCGGCGTCCTGTACTGGCAGGCGCGAGCCGATCGCCGCGGCCATGGGCTCTTCGATCAAAAAGGTACGGCGGGCACCAGCGTTGGTAGCGGCA
>DATKHK010000033.1:0-3082 GCA_035510255.1 Saccharimonadales bacterium (SeqCode)
GTCAAAGGCGGTGGTCGATACCCCGCGGAAATCCCGGGTACGTGGCAATACAATAGCGACCAGGCGATCGAGAAAGTTGTACATCCGCTCACCGCGCAGCGTCACCATAACGCCAATCTTTTGGTCCTCGCGCAGCTTAAAGCCGGCAATGCTGTTCTTGGCCTTGGTCGCCACCGGGTGCTGACCGGTGATCTTCTCGATTGTATGGGCCACCGCTTCGAGGTGCTTACTGTCGGTTACAGCCCGACCCACGCCGGCGTTGATCACCACCTTCTCCACCCGCGGAATTTGATGCACGTTAGTATAGCCCTGCTCTTTTTGCAGTGCCGGGCGGATCTCATCCTGATATTTTTGACGTAATCGGTTCATCATAGTTCTTCTTTATTAACTCTTCTTTGCTTTCTGGTACCGAGAGGGCTTGAACACCCGTTCTTTGCTGCCGTCTGGCGTAAACTTATAGCTGATACGGCCGGGCACCCCGGTATCGGGGTTAATGGCCATGACCTTGGCAATGCCAATCGGCTTGGTTAGCTCCAGAATGCCACCTTGGGGGTGCTTAGCCGAGGGCTTGGTGTGGCGTTTAGCCACATTAATGCCGCTTACCACCACCTTGTCTTCCTTGGGCAGCACCGCAGTGATCTCGCCGGTCCGACCCTTGTCGCGGCCGGAAAGCACCATTACCTTATCACCTTTGCGCAGCTTCATTAGAGTACCTCCGGTGCGAGCGAGATAATCTTCATATAACCAGCCTCACGCAGCTCACGGGCAATCGGGCCGAACACGCGGGTGGCCCGGGGCTGCTTATTCTTATCAACGATTACCACGGCGTTGTCATCAAAGCGCACCTGCGAACCGTCCGCTCGGCGGGTCGGCTGGGTGGTGCGCACCACCACCGCCTGCACAATCTCTTTCTTTTTGACGGTCGCATTTGGCGTCGCCACCTTTACACTAGCGGTAATAACGTCACCCACGCGGGCATAGCGCCGACGCGAACCGCCGAGCACCTTAATACACAAGATATCGCGGGCGCCGCTGTTATCAGCGACCTTCAACCTGGATTCAGCCTGGATCATGACGATACCTCGGCGCTGCTAATTTTGCGCTCAACCACCCACCGCTTATCACGGCTTAACGGCCGGCTTTCGCTAATTTCCACCACGTCGCCAACTCGGCAGCTGTTATTGGCATCATGGGCCTTAAACTTGGTCGAGACGGTGTACTTTTTGCGATACAGTGGATGCTCTTTGACACGCTCAACCGTCACCACCACGGTTTTATCCATTTTGTCCCCCGAAACGGTTCCCCGTAAAGTTCTAGCCATGGTTGTCCTCCTTCGGTACTTCTGTGGGCTCAGGCACGCTGGCAACTGCGGCAGCCACCTCCAGCTGGCGCTGGCGCTGCAGGGTTAGAATACGGGCAACGGTTCGCTTTAGGGCATGGGCCTGCTTAACGTTCGCCACCTGCTTGGTGCGGGTTTCAATCGCTAGCTCCGCCACCTGGGTGCGGGTTTCGCCGAGCAAAACCGTCAGCTCAGTATCATTCTTCTGGGTAAGTTCAGTCATTTTCATTCTGTCTCTCCTGGGGTGTGCCGGACCACAAAGCGGGTTTTAATCGGCAGCTTCATGGCAGCCAGCCGCATTGATTCGCGGGCTACATCCTCGGTGACGCCTTCCATTTCGAACAGCATATGGCCGGGTTTTACCCGAGCCGCGTAGTGGTCAATGGCGCCTTTGCCGCTACCCATGCCAACCTCAGCCGGCTTTTTGGTAACCGGCACATCCGGGAAAATGCGGATCCAGATCTTACCGCCGCGCTTAATATAGCGGGTCATCGCCCGGCGGGCGGCCTCAATCTGACGCGAGGTTACCCGCTCGGTGCCATCAGACTTGAGCCCGAACTGGCCAAACGCCAGCTCAGTACCGCGCGAAGCCACCCCGCGGTTGCGGCCCTTCATCTGCTTGCGATACTTTGTCTTCTTTGGCATTAACATAAGTAACCTCTAAAACTTCGTTCCTTTATAGACCCACACCTTTACGCCGATAATTCCGAACGTAGTACGGGCTTGGGCCTGGGCGTAATCGATGTCGGCCCGCAACGTGTGCAGCGGGATTGAGCCGTTGGCCACCGTTTCGCGGCGGCTCATTTCGGCACCGTTCAGCCGGCCACCAACAGTAATCTTGGCACCCAAGGCACCGGATTTTAGCGCATTCTCGGCCGCCATCTTCATGGCCCGGCGGAAGGAGATCCGCCGTTCCAGCTGCCCGGCAATATTCTCGGCCACCAACATGGCATTGGTTTCGGGCTTCTTAATCTCTTCAATACTGACCTTGACCGGCCCACCAACCACCTTGGTCAGGAGCTTCTTCAGCTCTTCGGCGCCGGCACCACCCCGCCCAATTACCACACCCGGCTTGGCGGTGTAGATGGTAACGGTCACCAAGTTAGGCGAGCGCTCAATATCAACGCGGGAAACACCGGCCCGGCGGTTGAGCTGCTTGGTCAGTGCCCGGCGGATATGCACGTCATTAATCAACTGTGTGGCATACTCTTTATCGGCAAACCATTTTGAGGACCAGTCCTTATCAATCTGGAGGCGCATGCTCCGCGGATTTACTTTTTGTCCCATTACTTGGCCTCCTTATTAGCTTTGTCGGTCTTTGTCTCGGCAGGCTCAGCCGTAGCAGAAGCAGCTAAAGCTGCTTGCGAGCGAGGACTGTCTGAGCTTGCGAGTTCCGCAGCCGCAACGGATTTAGCTGCTTCTGTCTTATCAGTTGACGACGCTTTTGTGGCAGCCTTACTTGACTTCGTCTTTATCTCTTCATCCCGCAATACCACCGTAATATGGCTGGTGCGCTTGCGGATCGGAAATGCCCGGCCCTGGGCCCGCGGCCGAAAGCGCTTTAGGGTAGGCCCTGGCCCAACCAATACCGATTCTATCACCAGATTCCGGGCACTGGCATTGTGGTTATTCTCAGCATTAGCCACCGCCGAAGCCAGCACCTTACCAACCGGCCCGCTGGCCCGTTTTGGCGTCTGGGTTAATACCGTCACCGCGTCCTGTACCCGCTGGCCGCGAATCAAA
>DATKHK010000034.1:0-4309 GCA_035510255.1 Saccharimonadales bacterium (SeqCode)
GCTGAATTCATCGCTGAGGGTCTCGACCAGACCCGTGGTTGGTTCTACACTCTGCATGTACTCGGTACCGCGCTGTTCGATCAGCCGGCCTTTAAAAATGTCGTTGTTAACGGTTTGGTCTTGGCCGCCGATGGCAAAAAGCTCAGCAAACGGCTCAAGAACTATCCCGATCCGGATGAGATTTTTAGCACCTATGGCGCCGACGCGCTACGCTTCTTTTTCATGGGTAGCCCGGTGGTAGTGGGGGAGGATGTGCGCTTTTCGGCCGACCATGTGCAGGAGGTCAGCCGCAATGTGTTTGCGCGTCTCTGGAACGTCTATAGCTTCTTTACGACCTATGCCGAGATTGACGGCTGGCAGCCGCCCAAGTCTCTCGCCGAGCCAAAAAGTAATAATGTACTTGATCAGTGGGTACTGGCCCGCCTCAATCAGGTCATGGCTGAAGCCACCGAGCAGGCCGATAGTTACCAAATTGCCCGGGCGGTTCGACCGCTACGTGACCTGATCGACGACCTATCTAATTGGTATGTCCGTCGCAGCCGCCGCCGTTTCTGGAAAAGCGAAGATGATGGCGACAAGGCCGCGGCCTATGCCACGTTACACTATGCCCTGGTACGCATCGCTCAGCTGCTGGCGCCGTGGAGTCCGTTTATTGCCGATAAGCTGTGGCGCGAACTCACCGCCGGCATGGATCTGCCCGCTAGCGTTCACTTGAGCGACTGGCCGGAGGCGGGGGCGATAGATAACGAAATCTTGCAAAACATGCAAGATGTGCGTGAGGCTATCACTGATGCATTAGCAATCCGAGCGCGAGCAGGCATCAAAGTTCGCCAGCCATTAGGGCAGGCTGTGATTGAAAACTACACCATGACAGACACTCGGGCTTACGGTGAAGTTATCGCCGATGAGCTAAACGTTAAGAGGGTGTCCTTTGGGCCTAGGATTTATGTAAGGGCAGGCGACGGCACTAGGATGCAGCTGTTTATTAAGCTGGATACCACAATTACCCCTGAGTTGGCGCGCGAAGGTCTGATGCGTGAGGTGGTGCGGCAGGTACAAAATGCCCGCAAAACTGCCGGGTTGGCGGTGGAGGATCGTATTGAGCTGGCGCTGACAACCGACGACGCCGAGCTGGCGGCGGCCATCAAGGAGTATGGCGAGACGATTGCCGCCGAAACTTTAGCAACGCTACAGGAATCACTGGAGAGCCAGCATGACACCACCGTTAAGGTTGCCGGCTCTGAGCTGGCTATTAGCCTCAAAAAGCTGACTTAAGCCTAATTTTCTTACGGCCATTCAGCCGGAGTGCGTATAATAAACCTAATGTTCAAGTCCCGGTTTTGGAAAAACTTCGATTGGTTGTTACTCGGTATCGCATTACTGCTAACCGTCATTGGCCTGATCGTCATCTATTCGACCTCGTTTAAGGCGATTGACCTAGTAACGCCGGTGGACGCCACTCATCAGCTAATCTTCGCGATCATCAGTCTGGTGGCGCTGGTGGTGGTGGCGCGTATGGACTATCGCGGCTGGAATCGGGCCGTCCCGGTCCTGTATGTGCTGATGCTAATTAGCCTGGTGGCGGTGTTGCTGCACGGTAAGGCTGCCCTGGGCGCTACCCGCTGGATTAACGTTGGCTTTTTTCAGTTTCAACCCTCGGAGTTCGCCAAGCTAGTCATAATTATGGTGCTGGCTCGCTACTTTAGCGCCAACTATGATTTTATGGAGAATCCACGGCACCTGGTAATCTCGTTGCTGTATGTTTTGGTGCCGATTGGGCTGGTAATGGCCCAGCCGGATATTGGGACGGCGCTGGTACTCGGTGGCATTTGGGTGGTAATGGCGATTGTGGCGCGGATTCGCTTGAGCTATCTGGCGGCCATGGCGGCGGCTGTGGTTGTAGCGGTGCCCCTGGTAATTCCTCACCTCAAACCCTACCAAAAAGCCCGGCTGGAGGTGTTTTTAAACCCCACCGCCGATAAGCTGGGTGCCGGCTACAACGTGGTGCAGGCCACCATAGCGGTGGGCAGCGGCCAGCTGTATGGACGGGGGTTGGACGCCGGTACCCAGAGCCAGCTCAACTTCTTGCCGAGCCAGCAAACCGACTTTATTTTTGCAGTACTCGGGGAAAAGCTGGGATTTATCGGGGCGGCGCTGGTGGTATTGCTGTTTTTGGCACTGCTGCTGCGTGGCATTATTATCGCTTCGCGGGCTAGCGACCGCTTTGGCATGTTTCTAGGAGTAGGAATTGTGACAATGCTGCTGCTCCACGTTTTCGTCAACATTGGCATGAACGTCGGCTTGCTGCCGGTAACCGGTATCCCGCTGCCATTTATTTCCTATGGCGGGACCAGCTTACTGGTCTCACTGGTGGCGGTGGGGCTGCTCGAATCAATTGCTATGCGGCGCAAAAAGCTGGAATTTGGTACCTAAGTTAGCCACTGGGGACGCCGGGTTCTTTACAGATGAGCTGGTTTTGGCTATACTACTCGAGTTATGCAAGCTGTTATTCGCACTGGTGCCAAGCAATATCTCGTGCAACCCGACCAGACCCTAGAGATTGATCTGGTGGGTAGTGACGCCAAAACCCTGGAGTTTCAGCCCCTGCTGGTTATCGATGGTGACAAGGTAAGCGTCGGTACACCGACAGTCGCCGGAGTTACCGTCACGGCTAAGGTGGTCGGCGAGGTAAAAGGGGAGAAGCTGAAGATCCTTAAGTTTAAGCCCAAAAAGCGGATTAAGAAGCAGACTGGTCATCGCCAGCGGTATACTCAGATTACAATTACCGGTATTGGCGCGGCCAAAGCCGGGGCGGCCAGCAAGAGTAAGACGGCGGCCGCTGCCAGCTAAGCCTTTAAAATACCTTAACTAGCATTAATTGAAACCGGCCACCGCGCCGGTTTTTGATATCTTTGGGTTCCCAGGCCGCTGGCAAACGATAAAACCCTTGCATACTGCTTGTGCTTACTGGTACCTTAAAGGTAGTTTGTGTAATTAGGTGGAAAATGGATTCAGCTTCCGGAAATAATCCGATCAATAATCCGCGTTTGGATTTGCTGCATAGTTCTGGTGATAATCAGCAGCTAGCCGGCGCGGCCGGCAGCTATGGGCCTACCCGCCCCAAGTCGTCGCCCGCACCGCGCCCAAAACCTCAACCCAGTACCGCTCCGGCCTCGGCCTCGGCTTACGTTTCAGCGGCCCAGTCCGAGCGGCCCAAGGCGGTGGTACCGCCCCCACCGCTACCGCCGGAGCCGCGCAAAGCGCCCGAGCCCAATCTATCGGCTCCTTCGGCTCCCAAGCAAAATCGTGGCGGCCCGGTAATTATTGGCATCGTGGTGGTACTGATACTGGGCGCGATAGCCGGTGGGATTTGGTTATGGCTGTCGCATCGCCCCGCAGCTCCGGTCGCGACCAAGCCGGCCACCACCGCTCCAGCTGTCCCCACCAATCTCAACCAGGTTGATGGCACCGGCGCGACATTAAGTCAGGGCGTCACAACCAAAAAGACTCAAATTACCTTTCAGTTTAGTGACTCTACTTCTGCCACGAGCGGCTCATTTACTCCGGAGGTCGAGCTTGAGTCCGCTGGCACCAGCTTTACCGGCCAGCCGACTATAACCGGCCAGGCGGTTCCAGCCGGCAGCTCAATGCAGTTTAGTGTCAGCAGCGCTACGCTTAAAGATGGCGCCTACCATTGGCAAGCGCGGGTTAGCGCGAATGGCAAGACTAGCGGCTGGGCGACCTTTGGTGGCGACAGCTCTGCCACGGCCTTCACGGTTGATACGACCGCTCCCGGGGCGCCGACGGTTGCCAGCGTTGCCGGAACCGCGGTCGCCAATCCCACTGTCGTTACCTCTAATCAGCCGGCAATCGTTGGCACTACCGCACCAAACGCTACCATCACAGTGACTGTTAGTCCTGACTCCCAGAGCTTTACCACGACGGCTGACGCCAATGGCAACTGGACGCTTACGCCCAACGCCAATATCCCCAACGGTCAGCATGAGCTGAGCATTACCGCTACCGACACCGCCGGCAATGTTAGTTCGGCTACCCAAGTCGCTCTAACCATCAATCCGGTTACCGCGGCCGCAACCGCGCCGGTATCGGGAGCCAGCGGCCAACCGACGGCGGCTAAGACGGCTCCGGCGACTAATCTGGCTCAAACCGGCGATAACACCACCCTGGTTAGTGGCATCAGCCTAGCCATTATGGTGATGGCGGCAGCCGGTATTGCCTGGGTGCGCCGTCGGTATGTCGCATTCTAACCCAACTCTAGCTTTTGGCCAGCCAATCCTGCGGCCTGCTA
>DATKHK010000035.1:0-6509 GCA_035510255.1 Saccharimonadales bacterium (SeqCode)
ATCTGGCCGACCCCGGCTTGAAAATGTGTCACCTGCCGCAAAAAGGTACTTTTACCAGACTTGTTGTCACCTAAAATGGCGAGGCGCTGCCCCAGCACGAACGGAAACAGCGCATCCACAATCGCCACGCCGGTTACCAAGTGGTCGCTCAAAACCGCGCGTTCGGTAATACCGGGCGCTTCGGTAAAGACGTCGGCATAGTCGCTGACCGCCACCGGACCCTTACCGTCCAGTGGCTCACCCAACACATTAACAATCCGGCCGATCAGCGCTTCGCCCACCCCAACCTGGTATACCGGCTGCTCCAACACCGCCAGCGTACCCAGCGGCACGCCGCTGACCGCTAGCGATAGCACTTCGGTGACCTCATCGCGGATGCTGCGCACCAGCCCACGGCTGCCATCCTCAAACAGCACCAGTGAGTTGACGCTGGCCCCCTCCAATCCGCGTAGGCGAATAATCAGCGAGGTTAGGCCCACCACCTCTCCGGTCGGATGGCCGTCGGCCACTAGCTTCGCAAAGGTCTGGTTATCAAACATGGTCGAGCGCCTTGGTAAACCGTTTGGTGTCGGCTAGCAGCTGGTGTCGGAAGGAAAAATCATACACCCGGTTGGTGGTACGAATCACAATTCCGCCGGCGATATCAGGATTTACATGAAAATCAACCAGTAGGTTGGCTTTTAGGTTCATCCGCATCCATTCAACCAGCTCTGTGCGCAAGGCCCGCGAAGCCAGGGCGGCCAGCGTAATCGTGACACGGGCACCATGGGCCAGCATTGCTTCTAATTCTGTCGCCAAGGCTTCAATCGCCGCGGCGTCAGCCCGTTTATCGGCCACCAGTAGTTCAATCAGGATCTGGCTATCAAGGCTCAGTTCGTCCGGGGGGTGCCCCTGAGGATTAGCGGCCGCATGATGCGTCGCGGCCTTGCTGCGCAAAACCGCCGCGTGAGCGTGCAGCTCCTCAGCGCAAAACTGCAGCTGGTCTTGCGAATGAATGCTGGTGGGTAGCTTAAAGCTCATCGGTCAGATCTTTCTTTAAGTCGGCCTTGTGCCGCTCCAAACTTTCCAGCAGGTAAGCCCGCTGAGCGCCCAAATCAACTCCTTGGCCCAAACTCTCCACAATGTAGGCGGCTACGGCAGCGCCCAGTCGCGTATCCAGCCGCTCCAGCAAGTAATCCTTACGGTGAGCCATCTCCGTACCGACCCCCTGCTCTAGCTCTTTCTGCTTGTCCTCGATCGCCGTCTGCATCTGTTTAAGACTCTCAAGGGCGGCATCGCGGGCGCTGGCCAGCTCGGTGCGGTAAACCTTAAGCTCCTCCTCAACGACGTTAGTGGTTAGGCGGACGATCAAATCACTCAGTCGTTGGGAAGATCCGTGCACGTCTTGCTTAAACTCACCGGCAGCGTCATTGACCGCTTTTTCAAAGACCGCTTTGGCCATCTGTTCCATGGCCGGGGTGTCAATACCGGGCGGCAAAGCTACGCCACCAGGAGCCGGTGCCGGCGCGTGCTGATGCTCAGTCTTAGCGGTGATGGCGCCGTGAGCCGGCGGATGACCACCGGGCGCTGCCGCTCCCTGCCCACTGTGCAAATCGCTACGGTAGGCCCGCACCATCAATGCCACTACCACTGCCAAGCCTAAAACGATTAAGCCAATTATCAGACCGGTCATGGTAATCATATCTTCACCTCGTTAACACTACGTATGAGCCAATTAAACCAATTATCATAATAATAATTATCGTAGTCAGTACCTGCCACAGCCCTCGGTAAATGCTCTGATGCGCCAGTGGGTTACGGCCCAGCGCCGTCATGGTACCGCGAACCGCCGAAAACAGCATGACACTCACTACACACAACGCCACAATTAGAATGACAGTACTAATGGTCACACGCAACAAGGCGACCGGCTTGCCGGCCACCTGATTGGCAAACACTTGAAGGAACTGAGGCGTACTACTTTTGGTCGGCGCGGCCGCCGGCGTAAAATAACTGGACTGCACCGTTATCGGCACGCTCGTAAGGTGAGCTGAAACCTTTCCGCCGCCAGCTGTTGATACCGAAACCGATTGGGAACTCTTAGTTACGGCCGCGGCTTGAGCTACGCCGATCACCTTGCCGGCGGCGGTCGCCTTCATGCCAACGCCCTTGATTGGTGAAGCCGTAATCATGTCACCGGCCTTAATGGCACCATTTAAATCGGTTACAAACACGGTTGCGGAGCCGCTGGTAACCACCTGCACGTCATCACCACTGGTGCCCACCGCCAAAGTAGTATCTCCACTCGCTACCACCACGCCAAGCAGCTCGGGCGTATGGGCCACGTCGGCAGCCGCCACCTGGTTACTGTTACTCTCCTGAACCACCAAAGTGCCCGGCGCCAGACTGCCGGCGGCTTGGTATCCCTGGCTAATGGCCGCCGCGCTGGCCGGCGAGGCCAGGCTGATAAACAGCGCCAGACTAAGGAGAATGACGGCTTGTAACCGCCCCCATACGGAACGACTCACCTCGAGGGTATAATCCATAACGATATTATACCAGTTACGCTTATCCGGCGACCAGAAGAAATTAACGCTTAATAGCCGGTGCCAGCCGCTTAGCCCGCCGGGCGACCTTACGCATGTCGTCGTAACGATCAAACTCGTCGGCAATTTCGCGGTCGATAATCTCCTCCAGCACATCTTCGATCGTCACGATACCCTGCACCTCGGCAAACTCGTTAACCACAATAAACAGATGGCTGCGCGTTTTGAGGAAGGCGTTGAGAGTGTCATCCAGATTGTCATCAAGGTTCACAAAAAAGACCTTGGGCCGGGCTAAATCACCCACCGTCCGTTTGCCGGCTTTAATCCCGATCAAATCCTTAACGTAAAGGATCCCGCCGATATCATCGGTAGCCTCGCCCCGAAACACCGGAATGCGCGAGAAACCGCTGCTTTTGAGTTTACGGATCGTAGTCTCGTCTAGACGCAGGCTAGCGGGTACCATTTTGGCCACACTCCTCGGCGTCATAATCTGGCTGATCTTGCGGTCGCCAAAGTTTAGCGCTCCGCTAGCAATCCGCGCCTCGTCGCCATCAATATTACTACCAGCCACATTGCGGTGCTCCTCAATAATCCGCGTCAGCTCCGACTTGGTATAAATGGTCGGCAGCTCATCGCCAAGCACCCGATCCAGTATGTAGGCTATGGGCGCACAAACTGGATAGAAAATTATCATAATGACCCGTACCACTCCGGCTAGCGAAGCGCCGATATGCAGCGCGTAGCGCACCAAAATCGCCTGCGGAATAATCTCGCCAAAGATCGTTACCAGCACGGTCGTTAAAACGCCAGCCACCAAGCCATGAAGTGCCGAATTCAGGACCAGCGAGAGCGTCGATATTACCGCCACGTTGCCGGTAAGCAAGGTAACCAGTAGCAGGTTGCCCTTGGACCGAATGGCATAGACTTTGGCAGCATTGGCGTCACCCAGATCAGCCTTGCGCTTAAGCTCAAACGTATCAAGGCTCATCAGCCCAAGGTTAAGCCCCGAAAACAGCGCCGCCAAAAAGATCAGCGCAACCGCCACCACAACCAGTAACATACTCTTATTGTAGCGCTAAACGAATGGTTATTGTAAGGGTGGGTATTAGTCAATCATGTTTTGGACGGCTTTTATGGCTTTAGCTAGTACTTTGGGTGGCGCTTTTTCAATAAATACGGCTTTACGCTTGCGAAAATCAACACTTCTTACATGGATAGATAGCACAGCGCCTTTGGTGCTTGTACCTCTAAGTATTATTTCATATGGGAACCCTTTGACCCCACTCGTTATGGGGCTTACAACAACCAAATTAGTGTGTTCTGCTAGCTCTTTATGTGAAAGCACAATGGCAGGCCTGCGCCCTGACTGCTCATGTCCCACTCTCGGATCAAGGATCATCCACGCAATATCGCCCTGTTCGGGTATGTAGTCTGTGTTAGCCATCAATTTTTTCTGCCCCTACGTCGGATCCCCAGTCAACTTCCGGATGTACGTTCCCAGGCGTGACTCCTTTTAGCATTGTCTGTAATGTGAAGTCAGCATCACCTTTAATGGGAGTTAGTACAATTGATTTACCTTTCAAGCTAATTGACAGGGTTTGATTGGGTTGCAAGTGAGCGGCATCGATCACTTTTTTAGGTAAACGAATGCCTGTACTATTGCCCCATTTTTGTAGCTCTTGCGTGATATTCATGCTAATCCTCCTATATATACAAGTATATACATGTAAAAAGGAAAGTCAACGCTATTGTATGTAAGATTCCGGGCCGGCATGCTTCAGGATATCGCCAGAAAGGGCTCTGGTTGTTATGTGGATAGATAGGTTGTCTGCATAGCTATCCTCAAGCTCTCTTGTTACGATCCTTTGCAGCCTCCTTTTGCGGACCTCGCTTTCACAGACTAGTAGTATGGGTGGCAGAGGAGTCTCTGTAGCTGCCTCCCAGTCCCCTTCTTCGGCTTAGGTAACTAACTGCTTAATTCGTTTCTTTAGTAGGTAGACGGGAAGAGTGTCCTCCCTGAATGCTGTTTTGAATCCGAACACCTAGTAGTCTTAGAGTTATGAAAAAAAGTTCAATCATCTCAGTAAGGACGAGCGCAACGAACTACATATCCTCAAGGAAAAAGGTTATTCACTCAGAGTCATAGCCAAGACGCTGGGCCGGTCAGTCTCCACCATTAGTGATGAGCTGAAACGCAATGAAGTAGCCGGATCCTACACGCCTAAAAAGGCTCAAGCCAAGAGCTACGCTCGTCGTAGGGCAGCTAAGTACCAGGGCAAGAAGATTGTCGACACGCCAGAGCTCCAAGCCTTCATTGAGAAAGAATTATTACGGCAGCAGTCGCCAAGTGCCATCGCGGGCAGACTGGCTACTGGCTTAGATGGCCTACCCTATGCTTCACGGGATACCATCGAAAAATATATCCACTCAGCCTACGGGCGCAAACTTGAGTATGAATTGCTGAAGCTTAAGCAAAAGAGGAGGAGGCGGGGCAGGCGGCCACCGGCTGAACCGTTGAAAGAGCGTACCTTCATCGATGATCGTCCAGCTGTTATTACCAATCGGGAGCGCGTCGGCGACCTAGAGGCTGACTTCATTGTGTCGGGGAAGAATGGTACCGGGTATCTACTGACCGTAGTAGATCGCAAGATCCGCTATGGGTTTATCCGCAAGATACTGCCGGTCACGGTTGCAGGCATGGAGCAAGCCTTTCTAGACATCCAAAAGCACTTCCCCGAACTTTCTTCCGTAACGATCGACAATGACGTTCTGCTCCGCTACCACAAACGCTTAGAGGCTTTACTCGGCGTCCCGATCTACTTCTGTCACGCCTACCACTCATGGGAGAAAGGCAGCATAGAGAACTTCAATGGTCAGGTCAGGAAGTATGTCAAGAAAGGAACGGATATCTCCCAATATTCAGATGAGTATCTAGCGTTCACTACCAACCGCTTAAACAGCCGGTTCATGAGCGTGCTGGGCTACCAGACGCCTAAAGAATGTCTGGAAACGTATCGCGGAAGTCCCACAAACACAAAGCCTTCTCTGGAAGAGGCTTTTGAGGCTGCCTATTTCGATCTCTAAAGCATTTATTTCAAACCTGATATGATAGACCCTATGAAAATCCTAGTTACCGGCGGGGCTGGCTATATTGGCAGCCATACCGTAGTCGAGCTATTGCAGGCCGGCCATGATCCCGTAATTGTCGACAACCTTAGCAACAGCCATCCTGAGGCGATTGATCATATTGAACACATTTGCGGCAAACGGCCAGCCTTCCACCAGGTTGACCTATGCGATAAGGCCGCTCTTACGACGGTTTTTGAGCAGGAAGATATCGATGCGGTCATCCATTTTGCCGCGCTCAAGGCCGTCGGCGAGTCGGTAGAACAGCCGCTTAGGTACTACACCAATAACCTGGTTTCCACCTTTAACCTGCTGGAGTGTATGCAGCAGCACAAAATTTACCAACTCATTTTTAGCTCATCGGCGGCGGTGTACGGCCCGCCGAAAAAGCTGCCAATTCCGGAAACGGCGGCGTTGCAGCCAATTAACCCGTACGGCCGGACCAAAGCCATGGCTGAGCAAATCCTGGGTGATCTAGCCGCCAGCAACCCGGCCTGGCGGATTACCAGCCTGCGCTACTTCAATCCCGTCGGCGCCCACGAAAGCGGTGAGATCGGCGAAGACCCGATGGGACCGCCGGAAAACTTGGTGCCGTTTGTAGCCCAGGTGGCCAGTGGTCGCCGGCCCCAGCTGCAAATCTTCGGTGACGATTACGACACGCCCGACGGCACCGGCGTACGCGACTATGTCCACGTCATGGATATCGCCGCCGGCCATACTGCCGCGCTTACCCATCTGCCCAAATCCGGCCACGCGATTTATAACCTGGGCACCGGCCACGGTAACTCGGTCCTGGAAGTCATTACGGCCTTTGAGTCAGCCAGTGGCAAGACCATCCCCCACTCGGTTGCACCCCGC
>DATKHK010000036.1:0-3470 GCA_035510255.1 Saccharimonadales bacterium (SeqCode)
CGCAGGAACAGGCCATATTGGCTGAGCATAACCTTTTGAAAGGGCAGCTGCAATCCGCCACTCCCGGCGACCGCAAACAGGTTCGCACGCAGGTACAGCAGGAGGCCAAAAGCTGGGCCCAGCAGAACGGCGTGAACGTGCGCTGGCTGTGGCTGCAGTGGCACCATCATAAAGTTAAGAATTAATGGCAGCAGCGCTGAAGCATCTTATCAAGATTATAAAGAAGGCTCACGGGATTGGGCCGTGAGCCTTCGGGCCGGAGCGCCTAGGCGTGCAAAAGGCCCCGACAAGTAAATGCCAAGAGCCTTGAAAAGCGACGAAGCTTGATTGCCTCATCGCTTGCGCCGGAGCCGGCGGCTTCGTGGTGGGAGGTTCAGTGATAGCGATGATCGGTGGTGGCTTGAGCCGATGACGTGGTTTGGTTGGGGGTAGTAGTTGGCTCAAGGTCATGGCCGTCGCGTTGTGTAGGGCAGCATGTTCATTGAGTGGCCGCGGCCGTCATCGTTACACCGCTTTTTGGATTTTCGCATCTGCGCTAGCCACAGCCAGTGAATGTCGTGGCGGGTATGGGTGCGGCGAAACGGCCATCGCGCGTGCAGTGATCGGAGCATCGGTTGATACTCGCAGACACCAGGTCGGACAGACATAAACGCTCCTTAGTTGGAAGGTTCGAAGCCGGCAGGATCTCTCACTGATTTCTTAGCGAGTACAGGTATTATTCTACTATCCCACAGGAGATGCAAGAGGCATGGTGACTGGCGGTTGCTGATGGCTGGTTACTACCAAGCGGGCCTCAGCCGGAGTTTTGGTTTCCATGAGCTTGGCGCGCAGCTCGGCGGCGCCCGGAAAGCCGTTAATGTAGACCTTGAAAAACTTTTTCAGCGGTTCGTAGGATTTGCTGTTGCCCCAGGTCTGCTCGTAGAGTGCGAGATGCTCCAGCAGGATCCGCGACAGCTCTTCGGGCGCGTGGTCGCACGGCTGGCGTTCAAAGGCGAACAGGTTGTGGAATAGGCCGCGGCCGATCATGATGCCGTCGGTGCCGTGCTTGGCAGCCAGCGCCTCGCCATGGGCGCGATCCGCCACATCGCCGTTACCAATAATGACGGTTTCGGGGGCGAGGGTGTCGCGCAGGGCGGCCACCTTCGCGATCTCCCCCCAGTGGGCCGGCACCCGACTCATTTCGCGCACGGTGCGGCCGTGGATGGTCAGCGCCGCGATCTCCTGCTGCAGCAAATGGCCGCACCACGCTTCAGTAATAACGTTGCCGACGCCAATGCGGGTCTTGACGCTGACTGGCAGCTCTCCGGCACCGGCCTTGGTAGCGGCAATAATAGCGGCGGCGGTATCCCAATTTTCTTGTTTAATAAGGCCACCGCAGCAGCCACGCTTCACAATCCCCTTCTCTGGGCAGCCCATGTTGATGTCAATGCCTGAAAACACTCCTCGGGCACTTAAATCGCGGGCCATTTCGTAATAGTGATCGGGGTTGGCACCCCAAATCTGGGCGATCAGCGGCACACCTAAACGCCGCTCGGTTTCATTAACTTTTAATCGCCGCTCCACGCTCTCCCGCCCCAGCGGATGAGTAAAGCCGTCGCTCGAGGCAAACTCGGTAACCATTACATCCGGCGCGGCGGCACGGGCCACCACCTCGCGCCAGACCGTATCGGTGACGTCGTCCATCGGCGCCAACACAAAGAATGGTTGGCCCGCCTGCTTCAGTTGTGTCCAGATAGTTTCGGTCATTGTGGCTTCAGTTAGCTTTCTTATTTTAGCGCATTACACGGTGACGCCCTCGGCGAAAGACATCACCGAGGGCGAAAAAGCCCTTATCAAGTATGTTTGATCTTTCGTTCTAGCTTGGGTGGCAGTGGCAGTGGGTCGCTATAGTGTATTTCTCCTAGCTCCCAGTTGACGTTGATGCGGATGGCGCTGCAGTCGGCCTGTAGGTAGTGCTTCGGAACCAGCCAGTAGATGCCGGTAGGAGGAGTGGTTGGGATGCCGAGGGTGACCTTCCCGGCTGCATCGGTCTCTGTAGTTGCCCACGGTATCTCGGTTCCGTCCTGCCGGTACAACGTTGGCAGCTTCTCCTCCTCGCCGGTCCATCGAATGTTTCGGGCTTGATTGGCCGTGAAACTGCGCAGCAGGCCGCCCTTGTCGACAAACTGGCCGTGGAGCACGTTATTATCGTCCATCTGTATACTGGTGAATCGCACCGCGACCTCCTTAGGGTCGGATCTCTAGAATAAAGGGCTGATTAAGTTTATTAATACTTGGGACGCTCTGTCAAGGAGTAGCGCCTGAAATGTCTTCTATAAGTGCAAATGGGGCCCCAGCTGGCCCCGGTACTACAGGACCAGCTGGGTGGAGTGTTCGGGAAGCAGGGGCAGCGTTTGGCGGAACGACTCCCGGGGACCGTCTTGATCAACTCTGATCACGTACGGACGCACCCGGTTGCCTTCGAAACCGAGACGGATATAGGTGCCGGGCTCCAGCGTAGCGAGGTGATACCAACGATCTGCGCCCTCTACGGTGAAGTTCAGCTTGATCAAGTTGCCGTCGGGGGTCCAGAGCCCCTCCTCTCCGTTGCTGGTGCTCACCCAGCCGTACTCGTCGGGTATGAGCTCACTCACCGCCAGCTCATACGATTTAGTACCCACTACGCCGATACCGGTAGTATCGCCGGTCGGGTTTGAGCCGTTCGGGTTGATGCGGGTGATGATAATGACATCACCCAGGGTGGCAGCAGCGTCGCCGGTAGCCGCCGCCCGGTAGCAGCGGCCGGCAATCACACCGATGAAGCTGGTATAGACGGTTTGGCCGGCAGACCCGGTGTCCTGTACGTCAAATACGGTCATGCGATCATCCGGCTGAGGTGCATGGTTCAGCATGTACTACTCCTCTCACGAATTGTGGGGAACACACCAGCTGCTTATTTTAACCTAAAACTTGAAAATATCAAGACTGCTCCGGTTGGACTAGCTGCGAATCCAGGTACCGCTGCCCAGGTTGCGCACCTTGCCGGTGATCTCCATTAGGCTGATGGTTTGGGCGAAGTGGCTGGCACTCAGGCCGCTGCGCCGGATGAGTTCGGCGCTGGCGGTGACGCCCTCATCGAGCAGAGCGAGCACTTGGGCCTCTGCCGCGTTGGCCGGTTCGGCCGGCGGTGCCAAGGCAGTGCCAGCGCTCAGGCCGAGGGCGGCTAGCACATCGGCGGCGCTGGCTACTAAGGCCGCCCCACTCTTAATTAAGCTGTTTGGCCCAAAGGCCAAGGGGTGGGTGATGTCGCCAGGGACCGCCATAACCTCGCGATTTTCCTCGCGGGCAAACCGGGCGGTAATTAGGGAGCCGCTGGCCTGGGCCGCCTCAGTAATGATGACGCCCAGAGAGATGCCGGCGATAATCCGGTTACGGGCCGGAAAATGATGCCGCAGCGGTGGCATATCGGCTTCTTGCTCGGTGAGTAAGGC
>DATKHK010000037.1:0-3592 GCA_035510255.1 Saccharimonadales bacterium (SeqCode)
CCGAACTTATGAAAAACGGGGTCATGGCGACCATTAATGAGCAGATCGATTTCGATACCGCCGTTATTATCGCTAGTGACCTGGGCTTTGAGGTTGTTCCGGAAGAGGAAGAGGCGCCGCAGCAGTCGGAATTGCAGCCGCTGGCCAAAGGCGAGGGCGTTGCCCGGCCGCCGGTGGTAGCGGTAATGGGCCACGTTGATCACGGTAAAACCAGCTTGCTCGATGCTATCCGTAAAGCTGACGTGGCTACCGGAGAGGCTGGCGGTATTACCCAGCACATTGGGGCTTACCAGATTAAGCGCAAAGATCGCTGGATAACTTTCTTGGATACGCCCGGCCATGAGGCCTTTTCGGCGATCCGCGCCCACGGCGCCCGCCTCACCGACGTGGCAGTTATTGTGGTGGCAGCCGACGACGGGGTGAAGCCGCAAACCAAAGAGGCCATCCGCTATGCCCAAGAAGCCGGCAACCAAATCGTTATCGCCATCAATAAGGTCGATAAAGAGGGCGCCGATCCGGCCCGCGTCCGGCAGGAGCTAAGTGAGCTGGAGCTGGTTCCTGAAGAATGGGGTGGTAAAACCGTGATGGTGGATGTCTCGGCCAAGGCCGGCACCAACATCGATAAGCTGCTCGACCTGGTTCTCCTGGTGGCCGATCTTGAAGAGCTAAAGGCTCGGCCGGATGGCCCCAGCGAAGGCGTCATTATTGAATCCCACATGGAAACCGGCCGCGGCCCGGTGGCTACCGTCTTGGTGCAGCACGGCCAGCTGCGCCCTGGCGACTACGTCGTGGCTGGCAGCACCTACGCTAAGGTGCGTAGCCTGGAAGACTGGCGTGGCAAGCGTATCAAAGTGGCCGACCCCGGCATGCCGGTGGTGATCACCGGCCTTAAGGCGGTGCCAGCCTTTGGCGATATCTTCTTCACGGTTGAGAACGAGAAGCTGGCGCGCGAGCGCAGCGTGGCCCGCCAGCGCCAAACCTCAATTAAAAGTATGGTGCGGGTTAAAAAGATTGATGCCAGCGAGCTCGCTAGCGCCATTACCGCCGGTAAGGTGCAGGAACTCAACGTGGTGGTCAAAGGCGACGTCCAGGGCTCCCTGGAGTCCCTGCTGGGCAGCCTAGACCAGCTCCGCAACGAAGAGGTGGCACTCAAGGTAGTTTCTAGCGGCTTGGGTGACGTCAACGAGTCGGATATCAACTTCGCTTCGACCGCCGGTGCCATTGTCCTCGGCTTCAACGTGTCGCTGAGTTCGGCGGTTAAGCAGCTGGCCGGCCGCGAACATGTCCAAATCCGCCTCTATAAGGTTATTTATGAGCTGCTTGATGATATGCGCACCGCTCTCGAGGGTATGCTGAAGCCGGAGGTTGTTGAAACCGTGGTCGGCGAACTGAAAATATTGGGCGTCTTTAAGACCACCAAGACCGCCGTCATCTGCGGCGGTGAGGTACTGAGCGGGAAAGCTATGGATGGCGTACAGGTGCGCATTATGCGCGACAAGGAACAGATTGGCCTGGGCAAGGTTACCACCGTCCAAAAGGAGCAGAACAAGGTTAGCGAAGCGGTGGAAGGGGAGCAGTGCGGCTTGAATATTGCAACGCCCAACGGCATCAAGGTTGATGACCGATTGATCTTCTTCCAAACCGAAGAGCGCAAACGTAGCCTCTAATGTCGGAGCGGACCAAAAAGGTTGCGAGCCTGGTGCGGCAGACAGTGGCGGCCGAACTGTCTTTGGTGCCCGAAGCTGCCCGCCTGACCGTTACCACTGTCGACGTCTCGCCGGACCTGCGCACCTGTACCGTTTGGATTGGCGTGCTGGCACCGCCGGGCGATGACGCCCGCGCCGAGCAATTATTTAAGGTAGCCCTGGGCGCCCGGGACCAGCTGCAAAAGGCGGTGGCCCGCCAGCTTACCACCAAGTTTATCCCGCGGGTAAGACTTGCCCGCGATACAGGGGGTGAGTACGCCGCCGAGATTAACCAGTTGATTAGTGGGTTGTAACTGATACAATATCCTTGAGATAAGGATAAGCATTATGCCGCCACAAGACCTGCCTTCATACGTAAAGTGGGTAGTAGATCAAAAGCCGGAGCTGCGCGATACGCCGGACGATGTTAAAGCTGAATTATATCCGGAGCTGGAAGAGCGGCTGGAAAATCTGGTTAATACCGCCTTGCTAGCGGCTATGCCGGAGTCGGAGGTGCCTTACTTTGAACGCCTGCTTGAACATGGCAGCGATGATGACATCCAGCGCTTCTGTGAGCAGACCATACCCAACATGGAAGAGATTGTCTCACGGATTTTGTTGCAGTTTCGTAACGAGTATCTCGGGGCCTAGCCATGGCTGCACGGGGTCCCGAAGGCGAAGGGGCGGGAGCAGCTGTCCATAACGGATCGGAAGCAAATGATCCGGGGTATGCAGCGCTCGGATCAGAAGAACAGGACGAGCAGGGGCTGCACCCTTCTGAGAACCGGCGCAAATATCCGGTTTCCCCTGGCGACTTAGCCCGGGCACAGCAACATATTGAAGCTGCCCGCGGTAATGTCAAAGCCCTACGTACTCTTGGTCAAGAACTTATTGATGAAGGAATATTAAAACTTCGGGAAGAGGATGAGGCCTCTTCAGGTACACCCAAGTATGTTGTTGAGCCAGGGATCCCTCAAGCCCAGCCCGTCTTGGATAAGTATCAGGAGCTGATTGGGGAGCTGTCCGAGCCGCCTCCAATACCTCCATCGGAAGCGCCTACCGAGGTAATGCCACCTCGCGAACCCATCCCGGAAGCTCCGCCGCCGTCCCCGGAGCCGGTCTCGCCTCCGGAAGCTGTATCGCCTCCGCCAGAATCTTCGCCGCCAAAACCCAAGCCCAAACCCAAGCCTGAGCCTAAGAGCGGCGAGCCCCAGCTGGAGTTTCACGCCGCCAATGTCGACCGGGAAGCGCGGGCGCGGGCGCTGCAGTCCGCCGAACAGCAGTTGCAGCGCGAGGCCGCTGCCTCTAAGGGTGTCAAAGGTGTTATTAATCGTATCTGGAAGGGCGTCTTTGCCCACGAGTACTATCGGCAAAAGTTTGCCTCCGAACACGAGGCCGAGATGCGCGCCAGTGACAACCAGCTAGTCCATGAAGGTGGCAGCCGTGAGGCCTACTATCGGGCAAATGAAGCGCTGATTGGCCGCTTGGTTGAGAGCCGCATTAATCCTGAGATGGAAACACATCAGGACGAGAAGGTTGAGCGAATGGGTAATTCGGAGGGCGAGCAGGCCCTCCAGTCTGGCGTTAAAGACTTGATTGGCCGCTACGCCCGAGGTCAGCTAAATAGCGAGTCGCTGCGGGAAGAGCGCACGCGGTTACTTGAAGGGCTACGCGAACAGTACCCCGCTATCCTGGATGGTGCTCATATGGTGGCAGACAACCTTATTTCCGTGGCCGAGCAGGCCAAAGCTATGGCGGATAATGACATTGTGCTTGATCGCTTACTTGATGGCATGCGCTTTTATGCCGATGAGGCTCGTGGCGGGGTGCGGACTGAGGTCCATCGCAGCGCCGCCGATAAGCTGGTAGAAGCGGCTCAAAAATCGCGGCTTGGCCGGTTTGCCAAT
>DATKHK010000038.1:0-2950 GCA_035510255.1 Saccharimonadales bacterium (SeqCode)
CGCCATTACCGCGGTTCCGATAGTGCCGCCAATGTTACGGAAGAGCTGCGTCGAAGCAGTAGCAACACCTAGGTCAGCCTGCGAAAAGGCATTCTGGACTGCCAAGTTAAACACCGGCATCGTCATACCAAGACCGGCGCCCATTACCAGCATTCGTGAAATCAGACCCAGTTGGGTGGTGGAGGGACTAAGGTGGGCCAGCCAGTACATCGCTACCACCACAATCGCCATACCACCTACCGCTAACGCCTTATAACGGCCGGTTCGCGACATCACTTGCCCAGCGCCAATGCTCGTGACAATCAGCCCCGCCATCATCGGCGCCAGGATCGTACCGGAATTAGTAGCGCTCTCGCCAATCACATACTGGGCAAATAGGGGAATGTAGAGAATTCCGCCGAACATACCCATCGCCGAAAGCATGATGGCAATCATTGAAACGTTAAAGACTCGGCTACGGAAAAGATGTAGGGGTAGGATAGGCTCCGAAGCCCGGCGTTCAGCCAAGAGAAAGACTGCGGCTGCTATTGCTGACCCAACCAGCAGGCTGATGATTTGGGCTGAGTGCCAGGCGTATTGGGTACCACCCCATGTCACTGCCAATAGGAAGCTTATGAGGGCCGTAGCCAGCAAGCCCGCACCGAGGAAGTCAATTTTGCGACCTTGGCTCCGGCCGGGAATCGTCGGCATGTAGCCAGCGATCAGGAACAACGCTATCAAGCCGATTGGCAGGTTAATGTAAAAGACCCAGCGCCAAGAATAATTATCAGTAAGAAAGCCACCAAGTAATGGACCAATCACCGAAGCCAGCCCAAAGACCGCACCAAACAGTCCTTGCCAGCGCCCTCGCTCGGCTGGCACAAATAAGTCGCCAATGATGGCAAAGGAGTTGGCCATAAGCGCTCCGCCGCCAACGCCCTGGAGTGCACGGAACGCGATAAGCTCCCCCATGGACTGCGCCTGCCCGGAAAGTGCCGACCCAATCAGGAATATAACGATAGCACCCATAAAAAACTTTTTGCGCCCATACATGTCGCCAAGCTTGCCGTAAATCGGCACAGTTACGGTTGAAGCCAGCAAGTAGGCGGTAAATACCCAGGTGAGGTGCTGCAACCCGTTGAGGTCTTGGACAATCCGCGGCATGGCGGTAACCACGATGGTTTGGTCCAGGGCCGCTAGCAGCAGCCCGAACATCACCGAGATCATGACAATAATTTTATTTCGTTTTGAGAGGTGAGTTAGCACTAACGAATTCCTTCCTTGGGTTTAGCAGTTTCATTCTTTTTGGCTTCAAGCGTTTCATGCAGGTTAGTAAAAATCCGGTGTAACGCCGCCACGTCGGCTGGCGGCATGGCGTCTAACAAAAACTTGAACCCCTTAGAG
This sequence comes from Saccharimonadales bacterium (SeqCode), assembly GCA_035510255.1. Taxonomy (GTDB): domain Bacteria; phylum Patescibacteriota; class Saccharimonadia; order UBA4664; family SCTI01; genus JASLFZ01. Next base: position 1,384 of record DATKHK010000038.1, read on the forward strand.
CGCTGTAGCTGCATGGCTTCACACAGCTTGCCGCCATGTTCAGTAATAGTTAGGCGAATGATGCGCCGATCCGTTGGATCCGGCTGACGTTCAACCCAGCCACTTCTAACCAGCCGGTCAACCAAGGCCGTAGCCGAGGGCAAGCTGATGTTCATCTCTTCAGCTAGCTCGCCCATGGTCGCCGACCGTTGAGTCAGGGTATAGAGCGCATGGATCTGGTAGGAGCTAATCTTTTCATGCAGCTTAGCGTCCAAATGGCTACTAAACTGCTTGCGCATCTGGCGCGCAATCTGGTAAGCCAGATTAATGATCTCTTCCTGAATTGATGTGGGAGATTGGGTTTTCATTTCGACTATCAAATACTTCTATACTCTAAGTATATGACAGGCGAATGATCACGTCAAGTCCGCCGGTAGCAGACCAGGCTTTCTAGGCTTCAGCGAGCTTGCCGGCCGGAGTCGCAGGACCGGTGTCACCACCAATGTCGATGGCCGGGGTCTCATACTTCTTACTGTGATTCGGACCGCCCACCGCCTTAAGGAAGGCATCCTCTTCCATGGTTTCTTCTTTCACTAAGTAGTCGGCCACAGTATCGAGCTGCTTACGGTGCTTGGTGATGGTGGCATCGGCCCGCTTGGCCGCCTCATCGATCAGCGCCGCTACTTCTTCATCGATAATCTTGGCGACATCATTGGAGTAGTTTTTGCCCTCGCCTAACTCCCGGCCTAGAAATATGGCATCGCTCTGGCGGCCAAAGACCAGGTTTGGCAGCTTCACGCTCATACCGTAATCCATAATCATGCGGCGGGCTAGATTCGTGGCGTTTTGAAGATCGTTTTGGGCACCGGTCGTAATCTCGCCGTAGACGATCTTTTCAGCCAGTCGGCCGCCAAGCATCATGGCCATATCGTCCTTAAAATCTTGGACGCTTGAAAGATGCCGATCCTCACTAGGAATACTCCAGGTGAATCCGCCGGCCGACCCACGCGGCACAATCGTAATCTTATGCACCGGCGCGGCGTTCTCCATGTAGTGGCCGACAATCGCATGACCGGCTTCATGGTAGGCCGTAATCATCTTTTCGCGAGCGTTCATAATGTGGCTGCGGCGCTCAGGGCCAAGCATCACCTTTTCGACACTGATATCCAAATCGCTCTGCGTAATCTTTTTGCGGTTGAAGCGAGCCGCCAGAATCGCAGCCTCATTTACCAGATTGGCTAGATCAGCACCGGAAAAGCCGGGGGTTTTCTTGGCGATCTTGGTCATGTCAACATGGGTATCAAGCGGCTTGCCAATCGAGTGAACCTCCAAAATGGCTTTGCGATTATGGACATCGGGCGGATCCAAGGTGACCCGCCGGTCGAAGCGGCCGGGACGTAACAGCGCCGGATCGAGCACGTCGGGACGGTTGGTGGCCGCCATCACAATCACGTTGGTTCCCTGTTCGAATCCGTCCATTTCGGTCAGGATCTGGTTGAGGGTCTGCTCACGCTCGTCGTGGCCGCCGCCCATACCGGTACCACGCTGGCGGCCGACAGCGTCAATCTCATCAATAAAGATAATGCAG
>DATKHK010000039.1:0-3174 GCA_035510255.1 Saccharimonadales bacterium (SeqCode)
GATAATGGTGCTGCCGGGAGAGCGCTCCAGCATGCTGACCGCCAACAGCGCCGTCACAAAATCGCCCGGTACGGTTTCGCCGCGATCATCCACCAGGAGGCAGCGATCGCCGTCGGGGTCAAAGATCAGGCCCAGATCAGCCTGCTCCCGTTTTACCGCCGCTCGCAGCAGCTTTTGATTCTCAGGTTGGACAATGTCATTACCATGGTTGGGAAAGCTGCCGTCGGGTTCAAAACACAGCGGCACAACCGTAATTGGCAACCGCTTGGCTAGCTCCTCCCAAATCGGTCCCTGCATACCGTTCGAAGTATCTATAGCGACCTTCAGTGGCTTAATGTCTGTGGCCGGCACAATACTCAAGAGATGATCGAGAAACTCGCTGATAATATGCACCCGCTTAACTGTGCCAGTAGTAGCGGCATCTTTGTAGGTCCGTTCCATCACCGGCTCCTTAAGCTCGGTAGCTAGCAACAGCTCCGGCATACGGCGGACGGTCTTAAACCCGTTATATTCAGCCGGATTGTGCGAGGCCGTCACCATAATGCCTGGCAGGTCGCGGCTAGCACAGGCGTAGTAAAAGGCATCGGTGGAAACCTGACCAATGTCTAACACATCAACGCCCGAGCGAGTCAGCCCCTTGAGCACCCGGGCATGGAATTCGGGACCGGTCAGGCGGCCGTCGCGGCCGACCACTACCGTCTTTGGCTGTAGGTAGGCCGCAAAGGCCCGGCCAACCTGTTCGGCGGTATCAGCCATTAGCTGGCTCGGGACGATTCCACGGATATCATAGGCACGAAAAATAGTCGGGTCTAGTTGCACATCTCTACCGATTGCATTTGTCTACCTTACGCCCCGTTGCTGGTTTGCACAATTGGGAAGTCGGTACTGGGTTGGTAGTACTGGGTGAAGGTGTCGGTCTTGATTACCTGGCCGCTCAAATTGAGGACCTGGCGCTGGAACTGCGTTTCCGAGGCCTGGGCGGCATTGGTCGTTCCATAGATAAAGTGTGGCGGTATGATCACGCCGGTTTTGGTTTTAGTGCCATAAAAATTAAAGGTCAGGGAGTCGCCGGAAATACTGGTTTGAATCAGGATGTAATGGCCGGTATCATTGGTAAACTTGAGGTCAACCTGGGGATAGTAAATGGTAGCGTCTACGCCCGGCACACCATACGGCGCGGTGTAAAAGCTGACAGCGTAGGAGTGGTTTGAGCGCTCATTAATCGGCAGGCCGGCCAGCAGTGCCGCCCGAAACGCGGTGGTGGCTACCTGGCAGAGGCCGCCGCCATACTGGTCGGTTTCTTCATTACCCAGAATCACCAGTCCCGGCAAATACCCCTGAGCCGGGCCGACCGGGCCAAGAAGTTGCCCGAACGAAAACTCTTGGCCAGGTGAAAGCAATACATTATTAAACTTTGCCGCTCCCACGGTTACATTGGTAATGCGAGCAGCCGAAGAACCGGGAAAGGTGGTATTACCGGAGCTAATCAGCGTGTTTATGCCCAAGCTAGGTAGGTCAGTTTCGTTGACGGTGGCTGGGGTGGCAGCAGTTGGCAGGGTTAGGGTACGGCTGGCTCCTGCCTGATTGAGCGCCGTCATAATTACCTGCGTTGCTTTAGTTTGGTCGAGTGAAAGACCGGGATGACTGGCCTGGGTCACCACCGGTGCATTGTTCTGCCAAGATAGAACCGCATTCTGGGCCGGCTGGTCAATGCTACCAGCTAGAGCCGCAACATATTCACCAACCTTGGTTGGATCGAGCGTTAAGTTAACCCCCGGAGCACTGTTTAGCTGCGGATAAAAACTGGTCAGAGGGTTTAAAGGCAAATCGGTCTGGTTGGTAGCAGTTGTGGGGTCTACCCAGCTCAGAATCTGTGATTGACTAACCGATTGGGTAGCACCGTTAGCGGTAATCGTTAATGGGCCAGTTACGTAGCCCTCCGCCTGGCTACGCACCGCCTCCAAGGTGTCGGCGCTAATGCTCGGCGTAATAAGATACACCGGTGCGGTAATCGGCTGGGCGCCCATAGTTGCCAATTGGGACTCAACGGCCTTGATAAGCAGCCCATCGTCAAGACGCTGGCCAGCTTGAGAAGGCTGCACCGTTACCTGATCGTTAGCAAAGCCCAGGGAGGCATTAGCGACCGGCGAGACGACCGCCGCATCTACCGTATTTACCGATGGCTCCAGGGCGGCGTCATTATAGCTGTAATCGGCAAAGGTGGCTGACCGGCCAAACAGTGCCCGCAGACGATCCCGGACCTGCGCGGCAAAGCTGCCTTGCCGGCCGTAATCTAGCGCTGCCATTACCCCAACATTGCTGTAGCTAACCGCCAACGACTTAATCGGAATGGTAAGTGAGGTGTGGTTATAGTTAACCGACAGCTTTTCGCCAACATACTGAGCCGCCTGGGTCGCTAACGCCTGCTCAGCAGCGGTTCGGCTGAGACCGCCCAGGTATAGACCATCGGCGCTAACACCTGGGTAGATCTTGCCCTGATAGGCTACCGTAAAGCCAACTACGGCTATAACACCCAGGATCATCAGCCCAATTAGTCCGCCAATTACATGTGACATCGTAATGCGCAATTCACCCACCATATCGCTTATAGTATAACGGATTGCTTAGTTGCTGTCGGCAGTTTTGTCGCTGCGAGCCGCCAACCGCTTGGCGGCCTCACCTACCAGCTGCGATTTCTCCTTGGCACACACCAGCAGCCCTTGAGGACTGTCTACTACCACCACACCCGTCAAGCCGATAGCCACAATTGGCTTGGTGTTAGAGCCATGGATCATAACATCTTCGCAATCGATTAATTCCACATCTCCCTCCAAACTATTGCGGTCGGTGTCTTGCAGAATTTGATGAAGATCAAAGAAAGAGCCAATATCGGCCCAGTCAAACCGTCCTGGCACTACTAACAGGTTAGGATCCTTTTCTATAAGCGCCGTATCAATCGGCTGGCTAGGAAGCTTCAAATAGCGCTCGGTCAGCTCGTCACTGTCCCCAATGACTTCGACGAGGCTTTGGTAGGCCTTGGCCAAACCCGGGGCATTGCGCTCAAATGAGGCCCTAAAAACCGACGGGGGAGCCGCGAACAAGCCGACATTCCAAAGATAGGTACCGGCTGCTAGATAACGCTCGGCGGTCTTTGCCTTGGGCTTTTCTTTGAAC
>DATKHK010000040.1:0-2799 GCA_035510255.1 Saccharimonadales bacterium (SeqCode)
GCCTGATCGGATTCAGGAGTCGGTGAGTGTCAGTGGCCAGCGCGGTGTGCCGGTAACGAAGATCGTTAAAGATGATGGTACTACCGTAGCGGTCCTGGGCTGGGATCAGGAGCAGTTGGCGGCTCAGCTAGGTCTGAGCGCCACTCCGGCTGCCGCCTAGCGACTTTCTCGGTCCCGGTCGGTAGTTCATAATTCCTTCACTTTTGACTGCCATAGTTGAGGGATGGATTCATGGCATAGCCGACGGGCCACTCAAATTACCTTGGTCACTCTGGCGCTGCTAATCGGCGTAGTGGCGGGTCGGTTGTGGCTATCCCAAGCAAATCTGCTGATTACCGGGGTGGCACTGGCGGCATTTGCGGGGCTGCGTTTTCGCCTAGGATTACTGGTAACTCTCGTATTTATTTTTGGTATCTGGCGGGGGAATACGACCGTTTTTACCCACACGCCGCTAGGGCGAGAGTTGGGGCGGACGGTTACTGTAACCGGCATCATAAGCGACGACCCAGCCGTGAACGCTAAAAATCAGGTTAGCTTTACGCTGGGCAATGTCCGTTTGAATGGGCGGGCGGTACATCAAAATATCCAAATGCTAACCAACTTTAAGACCTTACAGCGCGGCTATCATATACAGGCAACCGGTAAGTTAGAGTTGGGGCTAGGGTCGGCTCCAGCCGCGATGGGGTTTGCGGTTACCACTGTGACATCGACGCACACCAGTCAGTTGGAGCAGTTTAGGCAGCGCTTCTTTACCGCCATGCGGGCGGTGCTGCCCGAGCCGCTGTCGGGGTTTGGGCTGGGCTTATTGATTGGCGTGCGTGCGCTGATTGATAAGTCGCTGCAGCAGACGCTCAACGCGGTGGGGTTGTCTCATCTGATTGCGGTGTCCGGCTATAATCTCACCATTATCATTCAAGCGGCGCGGCGGCTGGTGGCACCGGTGTCTACTTTTATGGCAACAGCCACTAGCCTGTGGCTCATCTTCGGGTTTTTACTAGTCGCGGGGTTTGGGGCCTCGGTGGTTCGGGCGGCAATTGTCTCGAGTCTCAGTCTGATAGTGGCTTATTACGGCTATGAGGCTAAGCCGATTACTTTGGTAGCGCTGCCGGCCCTGCTGACCGTGGCCTGGCGGCCGGACTATTTACTCCAAGACGTCGGCTGGCAGCTATCGTTTCTGGCCTTCTTTGGCATTATGGTATTGGCTCCATTGCTGCAGCAGCGGTTTGTACGGCGGCCAACGCCCATTAAACTGCTGGTAATTGAGTCGCTGGCGGCCCAAATTACCACCGCACCCCTGATCCTGGCGACCTTTGGAAACTTTTCTATCATATCACCGTTATCGAATGCCGTAATTTTACCGATGGTACCACTGGCTATGTTACTAAGTTTTGGGGCTGGGATGGCAGGGATAGCGGTACCGGTTTTGGCTGGTTGGGTAGCCTTACCGGCCGCCGGCTTGCTAGCCCTCATGATCGGTCTGGTTCAGTGGTTTGCGAGCTTGCCGGATGCTAACTTACAGCTCAGTGCTACCCCGGTGATGATCATCGGCATGTATGGGCTAATTTTGCTAGGAACACTAGTGCTGTGGCGTGGGGTTGCCCACCCGCCACAGGCTCCGCACAAAACCAATGTATAATTAAGGTATGTCCGGACATTCTAAATGGCACTCAATTAAACATCAAAAAGCCGCGGCCGACGCCAAACGTGGAGCGGCTTTTACCAAGCTGGCTAATGCTATTGCGTTGGCGGCTAAAAAAGGCGGCCCGGACGCCGAAACCAATTTTAGCTTGCGGCTGGCGATTCAAAAGGCCAAAGCGGCTAATATGCCGGCGGCTAACATTGAGCGCTCGATTAAGCGCGGCGCCGGCCAGCTCGGCAGTGACCAGATTGAGGAGATTACTTACGAGGGGTACGGGCCGGGTGGGGTGGCACTAATTATTGAGACTGCTACCGATAACCGGAACCGCACCGGTCCCGATGTGCGCACGGCGCTAGGCAAGAGCGGTGGGCGGATGGCCGACGCCGGCTCGGTGGCCTACCAGTTTGACCAAAAGGGCGTAATCCGATTGCGGCCGAAAGATCTGGAGGCAGCCACTCTGGATGCCATTGAGGCTGGCGCCGACGATGTTGAGGAGGAGGATGGCGAGCTGGTAATCTATACACTGCCTACCCAATTGAACGCGGTGCGCACCAAACTGACCGAGGCTGGCTATGAGGTGAACTCGGCCGAGCTGGCCTATCTTCCCAAAACCACCATAACAGTTGAGGATTTGAAAACGGCCCAGCAGATCTTGCGGCTGATGGACGCACTCGATGATATGGACGACGTTACTGCTACTCACGCCAACTTTGATTTTAGCGACGGGTTGGCTGAGAGCTTAGGAGCGTGAAAATCCTGGGTATTGACCCCGGTACCGCTACAACCGGTTTTGGCGTAATTGAAAAGCGAGGCAGCAAGCTAAAGTTCGTCGATGCTGGTGTTATTATTACGTCGCCCGAACATACCATGCCGGCGCGACTTAGCGAGATTTACGCGGGGCTGAATGAAATTATTGAGCATCACCGGCCGGACTGCATGGCGGTGGAATTGCTGTATTTTGCAACCAATGTAACGACGGCGATCTCGGTTGGGCAGGCGCGTGGGGTGGTACTGCTGGCCGCGGCTGAGCATAATCTCGCGATTGGCGAGTACACGCCGTTGCAGGTTAAGCAGGCGGTGACCGGCTACGGTAAGGCCGATAAGAAACAGGTACAGGAAATGGTGCGAGCGATTTTGGGTCTCGACGGCATTCCCAAGCC
>DATKHK010000041.1:0-3513 GCA_035510255.1 Saccharimonadales bacterium (SeqCode)
CATCGCCCAGGTAATCAGTATGATGACCGGCATTCCGCTGACCCGTTTGGTGGATAAGGAGATGGTCAACCTGGTGAATCTGGAAAAGCGTCTAAACGAACGGGTAATTGCCCAAGAAGAGGCGGTGGCGGCCATTTCTAAAGCCATCCGCCGCTCGCGCACCGGTATTAGCGACGCCCGCCGGCCAATCGGCTCCTTCATCTTCCTCGGCCCCACCGGTGTCGGCAAAACCGAGCTGGCGCGCGTACTTAGCCAGGAGATGTTCAACAGCCGCGACGCCATGATCAAGATCGACATGAGCGAGTTTATGGAAAAGCACAATGTGGCCCGCTTGGTTGGCGCGCCGGCCGGCTATGTCGGTTACGAGGAGGGCGGCCAGCTCACCGAGCAGGTGCGGCGCAAGCCCTACAGCCTGATTCTCTTCGACGAGATCGAAAAGGCCCATCCCGACGTCTTCAACATGCTGCTGCAGATTCTGGAGGACGGCTACGTGTCCGACGCCAAGGGCCGCCGGGTGGACTTCCGCAACACCATCATTATTATGACCAGTAACGTCGGCGCCGAAAGTATGTACAACGAGGCCAAGCTGGGCTTCGCGGTCAGCAACCACAAAGAGGAGCTGCAGCTGGAGGCCCAGCACGAGCGGGTGAAGGAGCAGGTGAAAGAGGCGCTGAAGCGCAGCTTCCGTCCGGAGTTCTTGAACCGGATCGACGACGTCATTGTCTTCAAGCCGCTCTCTAAGTTTGATATTAAGCGCATTCTGGACTTGCAGCTGGCCGACCTGGCTGCTCGCATTGGCGAGCAAGGTCTGCACCTGCGGGTGTCCGGCACCGCCAAAGATTTGCTGATTGAAAAGGGCTACAACGTGGATCAGGGCGCCCGCCCCATGCGCCGTGCCATCCAGGATTTGATCGAGGATCCGCTAGCCACCGGCGTACTCGGCAGCGAGTACAAAGAGGGCGACACCGTCAGCATCACCGCCAAAGACGGCGCCCTGGTGCTGAAGACTCTGCAGCCGCACGGGTAATCAATTCTAAGCACTCTGCTTCATCAACAAAACTTTAATATTTATTTAAGATATGGGTGCTAGTTTATGTCTATGAGCATAATTAATGACTATATCAATCGCAGGCTTACAGGATCTCAGCTTGAAGACGAGCTACTAGGCCTTATCAAGGAGTACAATCAAAAATCTAAAACGTACCTTTTAGTTTATTCGGCAGCTATGGAAAAACCTGTTCCAGCAGTTCCTTTAAGCATGGAAGACTTTTATGTGATCGTAGATCTGCTACGAGGGAAAGATTCCGGGCCACTCGATTTTTATATAGAAACACCCGGAGGCCGGGGTGAAGCAGCTGAGCAGATTGTAGAGTATCTTCACTCCAAATTCAGTGAGATAAATATTGTGATTTCGGGCGAGGCAAAAAGTGCAGGTACCATCATGGCCTTATCAGGAAACAAGATTGTCATGTCAGAAACAGGAAGTCTCGGGCCGATAGATGCTCAAGTCAGAATCGGTCGTGGTCAGGTGTCTGCACATGACTATATGCAGTGGGTGAAAGACAAGCAGACTAAGGCTCAAAAAGATAAGGCGCTGAACCCATTTGATGCCACTATGATAGCCCAAATTAGCCCAGGAGAATTAAAGGGGGTAGAAAATGCACTCGAATATGCCCACGATTTAGTAGAAAAGTGGCTCCCCAAGTATAAGTTCCGTGACTGGATTAAAACCCAATCAACCCAGAAAAAGGTTACGGAGGAAATGAAAAGACAACGAGCAAGAAAAATTGCTGAGTCATTATCGGATCACTCTCACTGGCGGAGTCACGGGAGGTCCTTAAAGATTGATGACCTTGAGTCAATTGGGCTAAAGATCGATAGACTTGACGGGAAGCCGGAGTTAGCGCTTGTCATCTATAAAATACAGACAGTAATTAAGCTACTCTTCAGTACTACCAGCAGCTATAAGGTCTTTGCTACTGAAGCTTCAAAGCTGTTTATTTCTGCCATCCAAGTTGGTCCGCAACCAATCGTGCCAGAGGTGGCTAACAGTGCTAATTTAGAACTTGAATGCCCGAAATGTAAATATAAACATAAGCTTTATGCTAAACTGAAACCAGACAAGGTTATTGATCTTGAGATGCAAAAGCAAGGTTTCAAAAAAATACCTTTAACTGGTAAACTGGTTTGTGAAAAATGTGGTTTCGAACTAGATTTAACGGGAGCAAAAAATGAAATCGAGCGAGCAGCCAAAAAACCAATTATCGAATAGGAAAAGTAACTCTACGGCCTTGCGGTTCGTTAAAAATGTTAAGGCCGAACAGTATGGTAAGGTCGATAAAGCGTCTTTGCAATATGTGCGTATAGAAGCGCATGCTGAGTCCTTTGAGGACCAACAACAGAACTATCTTTATGGGGTGCATTAGTTCGCTTTTCGTTCGGTTTGTGCTACCATTGAAGCATGGCTAAAACGCTAACGCAGTTTGTTTGTCAGTCCTGTGGGCACTCGGTGGGGAAGTGGGCCGGCCGGTGTGATAGCTGTGGCGCCTGGAACTCCTTCGTGGAGACGGCGACGGTGTCGAGTAAGAACGGTGGAGTTCGGTCGGCCGCGGCTAAGCCGGAGAAACTGGCGGAGGTGGCGACACGCAAGCTGCCACGAATTGATACCAAGATTGAAGAGGTTAATCAGGTGCTGGGTGGTGGTATGGTGCCGGGTTCGATTACGCTGCTGTCTGGCGATCCGGGGATTGGCAAATCAACCTTGGTGCTGCAGCTGGCGGCAGAGATTAGCGCTAAGCGGCCGGTCTTATATGTTTCGGGTGAGGAGTCGGCTAATCAGATTAAGCTGCGGGCCGATCGGCTAGGCGTGACAGCTGAGGGGTTGGAATTATTGAGTGAAACGAACACCGATACGGTGGCGGCGACGATTGAGGCCGGTGAGTACGGGCTGGTGATTATCGACTCGATTCAAACCATGGCGGTGGAGGCGTTGACCGGCGCGGCCGGCAGCGTAGGCCAGATTACCGCCAGCGCCCAGATGCTGCAGCGAATTGCCAAACAGCGACATATTGCCATGATTATCATCGGCCACGTGACCAAAGAGGGGAATATTGCCGGACCGAAGGTGTTGGAGCATCTAGTGGACGTGGTGCTGTATCTGGAGGGCGACAAGTATGGGGCGTTTAAGGCGCTGCGGGGGATTAAGAACCGCTTTGGTTCGACCAGCGAGGTCGGGATCTTTGAGATGCAGGATAAGGGCTTAGTGCCGGTACCAAACCCCTCTGCGGCGCTGCTGGCAGAGCGGCAGGAAGCGCCGGGTTCGGTGGTGCTGGCGACGGTAGAGGGCACGCGGCCGATTTTGGTGGAGGTACAGGCGCTGGTATCGAGAAGCGTGTTTGGCTACCCCAAGCGCACCGCTTCCGGCTTCGACCTGAATCGCCTGAACTTACTGGTGGCGGTATTGACCAAGCGGGCTGGAATAAACTTGTCAGATCAAGATATTTATGTTAATAT
>DATKHK010000042.1:0-4631 GCA_035510255.1 Saccharimonadales bacterium (SeqCode)
GTCAAGAACATCAATCCAATCCTTCCAGACGATAGCGCCAGCGCCGATGCCGTACACCTGGTTTTTAGTGGCCTAACCCGCTTTGATACTAATGGCCAGCTGCAGCCGGATTTGGCTACCGATTGGGAGGTTAGCCCCGACGGCCGTACCTACGTGTTTCATTTGCGCCATAATGTGCACTGGCAGGACGGCGTGCCGTTTACCGCCCAAGACGTGCTATTCACGATTACGGCGATTCAAGACCCCGATACCCGCTCTCCGCTGCTGACCAGTTGGGAGGGGGTTAAAGTGGCAGCTCCCGACCCGTACACCGTGATATTTACGCTTCCCAAGGCCGACACGCCGTTTATTAACGCCACCACCGTTGGCATCTTGCCCAGCCATTTACTCTCAACCATTGAGCCTTCAACTATGCAGGTTTCGGCTTTTAACCAGCATCCGATCGGGACCGGCCCGTTTGAGCTGCAAAACTTTGATGAAACCGCCGGCCAAATTACCCTAACCGCTAACCCATCGTACTACTTTGGTAAGCCACTGTTGCAGGGAGTCACCCTAAAACTATACGACACCGCCGCCGAGGCCCTTACCGCTTACAGCCGCCGTCAGGTACAAGGGGTGTCACAGCTGCAGCCTAACCAAGTTGCCACCGCCCGCGGGCTGGGCACTATGAAGATTTACACCGCCACACAGCCAGATGAGGTGGCGGTTTTCTTTCAAACCACCACGCCGATTCTAAAAGATAAAGCGGTGCGGGCGGCTTTGGCCGAGGCGACCAACCGCCAGGCTATTATTCAGGACCAGCTCGATGGGCAGGCGACGGCGCTGGCCAGTCCGCTACTGCCAACAACCCTAGTTAACCTAGGGGGAGCGCCACATCAAGCTTCTTATAGCCTTAAAAAGGCTGCCACCGCCCTTGATGCCGACGGCTGGAAGCTCGGCTCAAACGGCCTGCGTAGCAAGAATGGTGTGTTGTTAGAGATCCATTTAGTAACCCAGTCCGGCAGCATCTATGGCGGCATTGCCGAGCAGCTGGCACAGCAGTGGCGCCAAGTTGGAGTTAAGCTGGATGTTGCCCAAATTGATGCCACCGACCTGCAACAAAGCTACATCCGTACCCGCCGCTATGATGCCTTGCTCTATGGCATTGATACTGGTCCTGATCCGGACGTCTACGCTTTCTGGGACTCCTCGCAAATTAAGGATCCCGGCCTCAACCTCTCCGATTACGACTCGCCGGCGGCGGATAATGCCCTGGAGGCCGGCCGCACACTCCAAAGCCCCGGGCTGCGGAGCGTTAAGTACCGCAATTTTATCCAAACCTGGGTAGCCGACACCCCGGCGGTGATGCTCTATACCCCGCTGTACGAGTACGGCGTTAGCGCAAGTGTCTACGGAGTCCAGATCCATAAGCTGGTCGATCCTTCCGACCGCTTTAGCGGGATTGGGGACTGGGCGGTGCGGGTGCGGGAGGTTACCGCCGGCCCCGGTTCTTAGACTGGCCAAGCCCGCCGGAATAGGCTATAGTTTATCAGTCAGATCGTACTGGCGGCTTTCGGTATACGAACTTTTTGGGCTTAGTATCCCTTGCTGACGCAGGCGATATGCGCCCAAAAAGTTGTATGACCGGCGCCGACAGGTTGCGGGCGAGTGGTGAAATGGTAGACACGCTAGATTCAGGTTCTAGTGAGCGCAAGCTCGTGGAGGTTCAAGTCCTCTCTCGCCCACCAGCAATTATTGGTATACTGGGAGTCATGCAACGGATTGGCCTGCTCTCGGGCACCTTTGACCCTATCCATTATGGCCATGTGACGCTGGCCCAGACTGCCCGCGCGCAGTTAGGATTGGACGAGGTTTGGATTCTAGTGAATGGCTCTCCCGAGGGTAAAACCGAAGTGGCTGCCTTTAAACATCGGCTGGAGATGGCTCGGCGGGCGGTCATTGAGGTTAACGGCGTGGTGGCCGATCGTGAACCGGTGCAGCGGATGGCGCAGCGGCACTCAATTGCGACCGCCCACCAGCTCGTTCAGGATTACCCAGACCACCGCTTTACCCTGATTATGGGAATCGACACTTTTAGTGGCATTGATTCTTGGGATGATCACGCCAAACTCCTCTCGCTCATGGATTTCGCAGTGGCTGAGCGGCCCGGCAGTAATCCCTCGGCGATTGCCGACTTGCAACGGCGCCTCGGTGCTGTGGCTAGCCGGCTCAACTACCGGCTGATTGCCATGCCGCCGCTATCAGTCTCCTCGCGGCAAGCTAAAGACAGTTTGCGGACCGGTGCGCCGGCCACGGATATCCCGTCGGCGGTGCAACAGTACATTAGCTACTACCAGCTTTACACAGCGGCCAGTAACCCGGTTAGACGATTTCAATAATCTTGGCTTTGCCGTCGGTATAGTAGGTGTCGCGATGCGGGTCGTGTTTAGGCTCATCGACCAAAATTGGTGTGTTTAGTTCGGGCTCACCGGCCAGCAAGTTTCCCTGACCGATCAGCTCCGAGGCGATGTAATCGCGCTCCCAATCCAGATCCGGATCTTTATAATGAAACACAAACGGGAATCGAGTGCCAACCCGAAACCCTTCCTCGTAGGTAGCAGCAGCTACCCAGATGCGATTGCCTTCTGGCAGCTGATGGCGAGTGCGCCAGATGCGGATATGATGCCGGTTACCATAGCCTTTTTTCAGCACCTTTTGGAACGATAGGTCTTGCAGCCCAACGTTAATGTAGAGCGGCGAAAATGGCCCTTTGCGATAGGTGTGGCCGGTCCAGCCGGGCAGAAAGCCTAGCAGGATCAGGACGGGTGAGTGCGGGTGGGCACCATCCCAGCCGGCCTTTTCAAAGGCCCGCTTCAGTCCGGCCTCGGTACCAACAAAAGCCAGGTTAATCGGATCCATCTTACGCCCAAAGATCGTCTGGCAGTAGCGGGGGAGGGCGTCGATAGTCTCCTGGCTAATATCGAGATGGCTGCTTTTGCGAAAATCACGGGGCTTGTAGACTTTATCAAGGGTGGTCATATGCAACACATATGAGACCAGGCGCAGCGAAACCACGCCTCCAACAAACACCAACCCTCGAATCAACCAATTTTTACGTATGCGACCCATCGGCACCATTATGCCTGAATCTCGCCTGAGCGTCGAGTGGTGTATCAGGTTAACGTTTGTTATGCTTATTATATAATGAAGTCCGCCCAAATCACCGAGCTGCGCCAGCGCTTTACCGGCAGCGTCACCGACACCCAGGCCATCTGCAACCATTTTGCTACCGATGGCAGCGTTTTTAGTGTTACTCCTAGCGCCGTGGCCTACCCCCAAACCGAGCAGGACGTTCAAGCCGCCGTGGCCTACACGGCCGAGCAAGCGGCGAAAGCGGCTAGGAAGTTTAGCCTAACCGCCCGCGGTGCCGGGTTAAGCCAGAGCGGCGCCGCGTTGGGTGATGGTTTGGTACTGGTTTTCCCGGTGCACTTGAACCGGGTGCAGCGGCTAACTAAAGATAGCGTGACGGTACAGGCGGGTATGAATTTGGCCGCCCTGCAAAGCCTGCTGCAATCTCACCACCGCTCGCTGCCGGCCTACCCGCTGCCGGCTGGCAGTAGCACGCTCGGCGGTATTGTGGCCGACAATGGTACCGGCGAGCGCTCGCTCAAATATGGCGGGGCGGAGGGCTGCGTGAAGGGCTTGCAGGTGGTGCTCGATGATGGGTCACTGATCGAGACCCGGCGGCTGAGCCGGCGCGAGCTGAACCGCAAGAAGGGACTGATGACGCGCGAGGGCGACCTGTACCGCCGTGTCGACGGCCTAATCCAAGACCACCAAGCCCTCATTAAAGAGAGCACACCGAAGGTCGCCCACAACGCCGCCGGCTATCGACTGGGAACAATTAAGCGCTGGGACGGATCATTTGATTTGAGCCAGCTGTTTGTTGGCGCGCAGGGGACGCTTGGCCTGATTACCGAAGTCAGCTTGGCGACCGCCCAGGCTACCGAACGCACCACACTACTCGCCGCCCATTTCGACAGCCTGGAGGCCGCCGGCGAGGCGGTCGACCAACTTCAGCGCCTGCGCCCGAGCGCCTTAGAGCTTATGACCGCGCCGGCGCTGGAGCAAGTGCGTCAGTTCCAGCCGGAGTTGGTCAAGGAGCTGTTACCGGCCGAGCTGCCCAGCGTCCTGCTACTCGTCGAATTTGATAATCAGTCGCATTTTCGCCAGAGCCGGCTGGTTCGCCGGGCGGCTCGCGCGCTGCGCCGCCACGCCACCGGCCACCGCACCATTAGTGACCGGCACGAGCAGCAGCGACTATGGGCGATCCGCCAGGCGATCCCCACGGCGCTGTGGCTGGGCGGCAAGGCCCAGCCGGCCCTACCGCTGCTAGGTGGGGTTTGCCTGCCAGCTACTCAACTGGCGGAGATGATGCAAGCAACCCAAAAACTGCTACAAAAGCATAAACTGAACCTGGCTATATGGGGCAGCGCTGGCGCTGCCACGCTGCAGGCCCTCCCAAGCTTTGACCTCACCAAGCCCAAGCAGCGCATTAAGGCCCTATCCCTCGCCGAAGATTTTTACAACCTCACCCTTAAACTCGGCGGTACGGTCAGCGGCACCCAGGGCGACGGCCTGCTCAGCGCGCC
>DATKHK010000043.1:0-11344 GCA_035510255.1 Saccharimonadales bacterium (SeqCode)
ATATTATTGAGTCCGGTGCCGAGTGCATTATTGGCGGCGGCGAAACGGCGGCCTTTGTGAACGGGCAGGGACTGCATGATAAGTTTACCTGGGTTTCGACCGGCGGCGGCGCCAGCCTGGAACTCATCGCCGGTAACGAGCTGCCCGGCCTTAAGGCGCTGGAGAGCTAGGAAATATGAAACATTTCACCATTGTCGGCAATTGGAAGATGCACCAAACGCCGGAGCAAGCGGTGCGGTTAGCGGAGCGGTTGCAGGAGAAAATTAAGCCGCAAACTCACGTTACTAGTGTGGTCTGCCCACCGTTTGTCGATCTCATTCCGGTATCAAAAGTGCTGGAAAGTGACCATTTACGATTGGGCGCCCAAAATTTAAATAGTAATGATGAGGGAGCCTTTACCGGCGAGGTGTCCGGCACTATGCTAGCCGGGCTGGCGGAGTATGTCATAGTCGGCCACTCGGAACGGCGTCGCTACTGCCATGAGACCGATAAGGAGATTGGCCTGAAGGTGGCCGCCGCCATCCGCAACAGCTTGCAGCCAATCCTGTGTGTTGGTGAGCAGCTGACCGACCGCCAGAACGGCCATGCCCAGCGGGTGGTGGTTGATCAGCTGCACGGCTGCCTCAGCCAAGTTACCGATGACGACATTCAAAACCTGATTATTGCCTATGAACCGGTATGGGCGATTGGTACCGGCGAGTCGGCGACCCCAACCGAGGTGGAACCGATTGTCCGCGTCATCCGCCAAACCCTGGAAGAGCTGTTTGGCGAGTCGGCCAGCGCCCGGGTAGAGATCCTGTATGGTGGGAGCGTCAATCCTGATAACGCCAAAGCCTTTTTGACGGTGGAACATATTAGCGGATTCCTGGTAGGCGGTGCCAGCTTAAACTATGAGCAGTTTGCCGCCATCGTGGCGACGGCGGGCCAGCTAACCCATGAGCGCCGGTAAGCTTCATTTCTTAGGGATTGCCGGTAGTACCATGGCGGGGATTGCCCAGGCAGTAGCCGGTTTAGGGTATGAGGTTAGCGGCACCGACGTCGGTGCCTATCCGCCGGCCAGCGACTGGTTGGACGCGCAGGGGATTCAGTGGTGGCGCGAGGAGAGCGCCGACCATCTGGAAGGCGTCGACACCGTCATTATTAGCGGCGGTACCGCTCCCGACGATCTTGAGCTGGTAGCGGCCCGGGTCCGCAATATCCCGATTAAATCGTACGCTGAGTTTATTGGCGAGCTGGTGGCCGACAAACGTCAGATAGTGGTAGCCGGTACTCATGGCAAAACCACCACCACCTCCCTGATTGCCTGGCTGCTGGAAGCGGCCGGCCGCCACCCGGATTTCCTGATTGGCATCCAGCCCCACAACTTCGACGCCAGTGTGCGGCTTAGCGATAGCCCGGTGATGGTGCTGGAGGGTGATGAGTATAAGGCGTCGGCCATTGATGAGCGTTCCAAGCTGAGCTACTATCGGCCCAGCGTGCTGGTTGCTACCTCGCTCGAGCTGGACCATCCGGACCTCTTTAAGAGTGTTGGCGAGATTGGCCAGCGCTTGGCGGCGGTAGCGGCGGGCATGTCGGCTGACAGCCAGCTATTATACGCCGCCGATGCGGCCGAGCTATCGGCGCTGGCAGCAGCGGCGGCCGGCGGCCACGAATCTTACGGCGAAGACGGTGATTGGCAGGCTACCGGATTGCGGTTTGAACCGACCGGCATCGCCTTTGAGGTGCAGCATCAGGGTAAGCACCTTGGTCACTTTGCAGCACCGCTGTATGGCCGCCACAATATATACAATGTGCTAGCAGCAATTGCGGTGGCCCACGGCGAAGGCCTGGCGGCAGCGGAAATACAAGACGGCTTGGCTCGGTTTAGCGGCGCGGCGCGGCGCTTCCAGGTGGTTTCAGCCCCAGATGCGACGGTTACCGTGATCGATGACTACGCCCACCATCCGACCGAAATCGCTACCACCATTGAAGCCGCCCGGCTGCATTTTAACCGGCGGGTAATCGCGGTAGTGCGGCCGCACACCTATTCGCGGGTTAAGGAGCTGCTGCCGCAATATCAGTCAGCGGTACGAGTGGCCGACCTAGCCTTTGTGACCGACATCGAAGGCGCCCGCGAAAAGGCGGCTACGCCGGCGATTTCCGGTCAAGATATTATCGATGGCGGAGGTGATCAGGTGGTGTATGAGCCGGATCGTCAGCGTTTGGTCCAGCGTCTCACCGAAACCGTCCGTCCGGGCGACATTGTGCTATGTATGACGGTCAGCGGTTATGACTGCCTAGCCGCGCAGCTGGCCGCGCAGCTTAAACCGCAATAAGTTCCGGCTCCATTTGGAGTCTAATGCCGAACCGCTGCTCGACGGCATCAATCACGTGATCGCGGAAGGCCAGCACCTCCGCCGCCGGCTTATGGCCGGGGTTAATCAAGCAGATCGCCTGCTTCTCGTAGAGGCCCACGCCGTCCCTAATCTCTCCCTTTAGTCCGGTTTGCTCCACTAGCCAAGCGGCGGCTAGCTTAATCTGCCCGGCCGGTGTCGACCAATGAGGAACTTCGGGGTGGTCGGCCTGAAGCTTGGCAAAGTCGGCGGCGGCGATAACGGGATTATGAAAAAAGGAACCAACGGTTGGGGTAACCGCGGGATCTGGCAGGCGGCTCTGACGCACGGCAATCACGGCTGAGCGGATATCGGCCACCGTCGGCTGGGTTACGCCGCGCCGCTCAAGCTCGGCCTGCAAGGTCGCGTAGGTGGGCAATGGCAGAGTGGTGGCTGGCGTTAGTCGTAGCGTCACCGCAGTAATAATATAGCGCTGCTTACCGGCGTGTTTAAAAATGCTGTCGCGGTAGGCAAAGCGGCATTCGGCATTTGAGAGGGTAACCACTTTATCTGTAGTAAGATCGTAGGCTTCCACGGCAAGGAGGGCCTGGCTAATCTCCTGGCCGTAGGCACCAACATTTTGGACCGGCGCGGCCCCGACAGTGCCGGGAATAAGCGATAGGGCTTCAATGCCGTGCAGCTGTTGCTCGACGCTCCATGCCACCAACTCATCCCATCTCTCGCCGGCTCCGACCCGCACATCGGTGTGAGTGGGGGTGGCGGTAACCGAGCGGCCGGAAATCTCAATTTTAAGGAGCACGCAGTGGAGGGTGGCGGTTCCAATAACAATGTTTGAACCGCTACCAAGCGGTATTAGGGGCAGGTCATGGCTATGGGCGAAGGCAGCGGCTTCAGTGATATCGCTGGGGGCGGTGGCGCGGGCCAGATAGTCCGCGGTAGCACTAATCCCTAAGGTGTTCAGAGGGGTTAAGTCAACAGCTTGCTTAATCTGTAGAGGCATGCGCCTATTATAGCGCTTTCAATTGGACCTGCAGGGCTAAATTATGAACAAAAGATGAAATTTTTGCGTTAAGGCGAACAATATACGAACATAGGGCTATAAAGGAAGAAAAGGAGGTGTTGCATGAATGCAATCTTATATCGTCTGACGGCAGTCCTAGGTGCCGCTATTCTTATATATATGCCATCCGCCACTACTGCAGCCACCGTTAGCAGTCTGCTAACCTGTAATAAGAAGGTAGCTGTCGGCCAGGTGCATTGTGACAGCTCAGTACAGGTGACTCCCCAAAATGTGCCGCTGATAAGCTCCGCACCGTCTGGATATGGTCCAGCGCAGCTGCATACCGCCTATGGAGTGCCAGCCAAAGCTGCTAAGCCAGTCATGGTCGCGGTGGTGGGAGCCTACCATGATCCGAGTGCGGCCAGTGACCTGCGGACGTATGATGCCGCCTTTTCGCTACCGGATCCGCCGCAGCTCCAGCAGATCAGCCAGCGAGGCAGCAAAGACCTGCCGGCAACCGACGCCGGCTGGGCGTTAGAGGAATCGCTGGATATGGAGACGGTTCACGAGATGTGCCAGAACTGTTCGTTGCTACTGGTTGAGGCGGACTCACCAACCACCGCTAACTTAATGGCAGCGGTTGATACCGCGGTGGCAAAAGGAGCAACGGTAATCTCCAACTCATATGGTGGTTCGGAGTCAGCTAGCGATGTGCGCTCCAACTCGCATCTTGCGCACGCGGGCGTTACGGTTGTAGCCAGCGCTGGCGATAGCGGATATGGCGTCGAATACCCAGCGGCTTCGCCGGGCGTAGTGGCGGCGGGTGGAACCACGCTGCACCTTACCGCTGCTGGCAGTCGCTCAAGTGAGACGGCCTGGGTCGACGGCGGCAGCGGTTGCAGTAAGGTTGAATCGAAGCCAAATTGGCAGCGGGATAGCGGCTGCACCGGTCGCACAGTAGCCGATGTGGCAGCCGATGCTGATCCAGCGACTGGCGCAGCTATTTACGATAGCACATCCTATCAGAGTCATAAGGGGTGGTTTGTTTTGGGAGGTACCAGTCTTTCAGCCCCTCTGATCGCCGGCATATATGGCCTTGCCGGCAGCGGTAGTGGCCCGAGCATTCTCTATCAACACCGCAATGCCCTATATGACATTACCAGTGGGCGCAATGGCTCCTGCAAGACCTATCTTTGTGCTGGCGGCATTGGCTACGACGGTCCAACCGGTCTGGGCAGCCCCCTAGGCTTAACCGCCTTCCGCTAATGGCGATGGGTTCGGTTGGCGTACGGTACAATACAGACATGTTGCTCACTAACCATACGCTGACCGGCTTAGTGCTGAGCCGGCTCATCCCCGATCCGGTGCTGCTCGCGCCAGCCGCGCTGGCATCGCACCTGGCGCTAGATAGCCTGCCCCACTTCGGTCATCCGAAGTGGCCGTTTAAAAGCCCCCAATGGATTAAGTTGGCAGTGGTTGATAATTTAGTGGCGCTGACCTTATTCATTGGGGCGCTAATCTACCAACCGCAACATTGGGTGCAAATCCTGATCGGCGTTTTTTTCGCCACGCTACCGGATCTGCTGTTTCTGCTGGATATTTTTTTGGGTAATCCGGTCAAAAACGCTTTCACACGGCTCCATTCTCGCATCCAGTGGCATGAGTCAGTTTCAGGGGCAGCCGGGGAAGTAATGTGGGCTACCTTGATGTCATATTTATTGGTAAGAGGCCTGTAGGATGCCGTTGGATCTATTGGCCGACCTTAATGAACCGCAGCGTGAAGCGGTGTTGGCGACTGAAGGGCCGGTCTTAATGCTGGCGGGAGCAGGAAGCGGTAAGACCAAGGCGCTGACGCATCGGGTAGCCTATTTGGTGGCCGAGAAGCGGGTGTCACCGGCCAGTATTTTAGCGGTGACGTTTACCAATAAAGCGGCGACGGAAATGCGTGAGCGGGTGCTGCGACTGCTCGGTCAGCGTCCCGATAATCGCCACTACCTACCTTTTATGGGGACGTTTCACTCAATCTGCATAAAGATTTTACGGAACGAGCATGAGCTGGCTGGCTTAACCACGAGTTTCGCTATCTTTGACGCCGGTGACAGCCTGAGCGCTATTAAGCAAGCTATGCGCACGGCCGGCGTCGACGACAAGCAGTTTACTCCCAGCTTAATTGCTAACCTGATTTCCTCGGCCAAGAATGAGCTGGTCGGCCCGACCGCCTACGCCGAGTATGCCAAAGGTGGTGCCCAGGAGGCAGCTGCCTCCACCTACCGGGTGTACCAGCGCCTGCTAACTCAGGCCAATGCTGTCGATTTTGACGACATCATTATGAAGACGGTGCAGCTGCTCGGTAATCCGGAGACGCTGGCCAAGTGGCAGCGGCAGTTTCGTTATGTGCTGATAGATGAGTATCAGGATACCAACCATGCCCAGTACCGGCTAACTAAACTGCTGGCCGCCAGCCACCAGAACATTTGTGTGGTGGGCGACGACTGGCAGGCAATTTATTCCTGGCGCGGCGCCAATTTCCAAAACATTCTAGATTTCGAAAAGGACTACCCGCAGGCGCGTATTATTAAGCTCGAGCAAAACTATCGTTCGACCAAAAATATCTTAGATGCCGCTCACGCCGTCATCACCAAAAACGTGGTGCGGTCGGATAAAAAGCTGTGGACGGCCGCCGACGGCGGTGATGGTGTACAGGTGCTGGCCGCGTACGACCAGGCCCATGAGGGCGATATGATCGTCGAGATTATTGAGCGTCTTCATAGGCGCGGCCTGCCGCTGCGCGATTTCGCGGTGCTGTACCGGCTGGGTGCCCAAAGCCGCTCTCTGGAGGAGGCCTGCCTGCGCCACAATCTGCCCTACAAAATTGTTGGCGGCACGCGTTTTTACGAACGTAAAGAAATTAAGGACGCGCTGGCTTATCTGCGCTTGATTCATAATCCGGAGGATGGGATTAGTTTCGCCCGGATTATTAATGTGCCAACCCGCGGCCTGGGTGGAAAAAGCCTGGAACGGCTGCAGGCCTATCGGAATCAGCACGGGCTATCGTTGCTGGAGGCGCTAGGTCAGGTCGCTCAGATTGAGGGGTTAACGCCGCGGGCCGCCGCCGCTTTAACCCAGTTTTATCGCTTGATCGAGGGCTTGCGGACGGCGGCCGAAAAGCTGCCAGTGGCCGGGCTACTTGAGCGCACCATTAAGGAAAGCGGCTACTTGAGCTACCTAGATGACGGCAGCGTTCTGGCCGGCGACCGCATCGAAAACGTCAAGGAGCTGCTGAGCGTGGCCCAAACCTACCACGACGCTGGCCTCACCGGTTTCCTGGAAGAGATTGCGCTGATCGCCGACATTGATAACTACTCCAGCGCGGCTGAAGGCGTGACTTTAATGACCCTGCACGCCGCCAAGGGCTTAGAGTTTCCGGTGGTGTTTATGCCGGGCATGGAGGAGGGGATTTTCCCGCATGGCCGCAGCGCCCACGACGCTGCCCAGCTGGAGGAGGAGCGGCGGCTGTGCTATGTCGGCATGACGCGAGCCAAGCAGCAGTTGTACCTGCTGCATGCTAACTCACGGCTGCTGTATGGTCAGATTCAGCACAATCCGCCCAGCCGGTTTTTGCTAGAGATTCCGGAGGCGGTCCAAACCAGTCCGGACCCAACGCTGCGGGTAGCTTCAGCCGAAACACAGCTGCGGGAGGCTTGGGCGCCATGGGAGCAATCGGCACATCAGCCGGAGCTGGCGGCGGAAAAGGCTAACCTCCAACCAGGCGATAAAATCCGGCACGCTAAGTTTGGCGAGGGGATTGTGATCGGCGTGGAGGGGGATGAGCTAAAGGCGGCTTTTGAAGGGGTTGGCACCAAGCAGCTGAGCCTGTCATTTGCGCCGGTCGAAAAAATCTAAAAAAGTCGCTCCCATCAACTTGACTTTGAAACCGCTTACGGCTACACTGAACCGTAAGCTTTTCATCTGGTGAGAGCCCAAAAACCAAAAGCCAAAAACAGTCACTTCCAGTAACACTGAGGCTTTGTATTTTAGCGAAACTCCAAACGATGCTGCAGGCTCCGGCCGACAGTAAGTTCCAACGGGTACTAGCATGGGCGGCGGGAATCGGATTCGGAATTGTTGTTCTGGGTCTGGTAGTTGGTGTGATACCGCCACCGCGCCACATTCTGGCCGACTCCTCCAGTATCGTTAGTGTTTATTTTGATGGGCAGGAAAAGGTGATTACTACCAACGCTGCCACGGTCGGTGATGCTTTACAGCAAGCCGGCGTGACTCTCGGCCCAGGTGATGTGGCGGAGCCGAGTGTTGGCACCCAAATTCCTTCCGGCTTCTTCAACATCAATGTTTACCGATCGCGGCCGGTAGTAGTAATTGATGGGAGCGCCCGCCGGACGGTAGAAACCGCCTCCCAAAGTCCCGACTTAATTGCTGAGGCGGCCGGTTTTACGGTCTACCCGCAAGACACCTACAGCACCACGACCATTAGCAATGTGGCAGCGGCCGGCACCGTCGGCCAGCAGGTGGTGGTGCACCCTTCGGTACCGGTTATTATCGATTCAGACGGCCAGCAGGCGCAGGTGCGGACACAGCAAAAAACCGTTGGGGGGCTGCTAACCGAGCGCGATGTGGCGCTGGGGCCGCAAGACACCACCTCGCCCAGTAGTAGTACGCCAATTACTCCAAATATGGTGGTGCAGATCAACCGGGTGGCCAACGTCATCCTTACCCAAACCAGCCCAATTCCGTTTACTACCCAGAATATCAACGATCCTAGCCTGTCGGCCGGCACTAATCAGGTACGCACGCCCGGAAGCAATGGCCAGCAAACCACCACCTACCGGGTCCATTACCAGAATGGCATTGAGCAGAGCCGCCAGCAGTTATCGACCCAAGTTACCCAGCCGCCGGTAACCCAAGTAGAGCTGGTGGGCACCAAGCTCAACCTAAACGCTGATCCGGTGAGCCTGGGGCAGCAGATGGCCGCCGAGCGCGGCTGGACCGGCTCGCAATGGACCGCGCTGTATGACCTGTGGGAGCACGAGTCGGGGTGGAATCCGAACTCCAGTAACTTCTGGACCGGCGCCTGCGGTATTCCGCAAGCCTACCCATGCAGTAAGATTACCGATCACTCAACGGCTGGACAGATCACTTGGGGCCTCGGCTACATTGCTGCCAAATACGGTACGCCGGCCAACGCCTACTCTTACTGGCAAAGCCACAACAGCTACTAGCCCCCAGCCCGCTAGCCACATCTGATAGTGAGAGTACAATGGGTGCATGGATTTAACCAACCCCCAAGATGTTAAGACCGCGGTCCAGCTGGCCGGCCTGACCGCCCGCAAAGGCTTAGGCCAGCACTTTTTAGTTGATCGTGAGAGTTTGGAGGCGGTAGTGGCGGCCGGTGAGCTGGACCCGGACGACACGGTGCTGGAGGTTGGTCCCGGATTGGGCGTAATGACCACCACCCTGACCCAGACGGTTCGCCAGGTGGTGGCTGTCGAAATGGACCCAATGCTGGTGGAGCTGTTGGAACGCGACCGGCCTCCTAATCTCGAGGTAATACAGAGCGATATTCGTGCCTTCGACCTGCGTCATATGCCGCCTAGGTATAAGGTAGTGGCCAACATCCCTTACTACGTCACCTCGCAGCTGTTCCGGCTGTTCTTGGAGTCGGCTAACCGGCCGCAGCTGCTTGCACTGCTGGTCCAAAAAGAGGTGGCTGAACGGCTGACCGCCGGGCCGGGCCGGATGAGCGTCCTGGCGTTGAGCGTGCAGTACTATGGGCAGCCGACTTTGCTGCGCGTGGTGGAGCGGCACAAGTTCTGGCCGCCACCAAAGGTTGATTCGGCGGTCATCCAGATCCGGGTGTACGACCAGCCAGCTTTCGCGGCCGATCGCGCCCAGCTGTTCCGGCTGATTAAGGCGGGGTTTGGCGAGAAGCGCAAACTGCTTAAAAATAGCTTGGCGGGGGGCTTAAACATATCGCTGGAGGTAGCCGACCAGCTGGTGGTTGCCGCTAAACTAGGAGCTACCGCCCGCGCCCAAGAACTGGGTTTAAATGACTGGGAGCGGCTGTATCGGGCGGCTGTCAAAGCCGGGCTGCTGTAAGGCGGTTTTAGTAATACATAAAGAACGACCCCGGCAAACAGGGTCGTTCGCCGGGGTCTAGAGATGGAGCTCCAGGGGGAGCTCGATGGGTGTGGCGGTGCCTTGCTCTATCTCGTCCATCAGGAGTTCAAGCTGGAGGCTGAGTTTGCGCCTCAGCCACAACCGAACTCGGGAAGACCGCATATGTGGGGTCAGCTCACGGATCCTCCTGTGATACTGCAGGGTTTGGCCATCGAGAGACCCGGAGGATATTACCACTTTATTGGTTATGAGGTAGGTCATACTGGGGTTTCGACCCAGCTTCCGGCCTCGTAGAGTGTAGGTCGTGACATATCCATTACCAGCGATTGCTACGTTTCGGTGGATGGAGTAGTCGCGGGTGCAACCACCCAGAACCGGGTAATGTCCGCCAGGATTAGGCAGTGGCAAGGTACGGTAGTAACGTTCTACTTCAGGAATGATCTTTTTTTCATTGATCTGCCGAGGCGCTTTTTGCAGTATCGTCTCGCATAGCCCGATAATGTCTTCCAGCGACTCCGCGAGAGCCTGCTTTCTCATGCCATGCTCCTATTGACGGGATGGACAGGGAATTTATAATTATGCCTCATCAGCGCATTTAAATCAAGTCCGTGAGCCAAGGGTGGTTGGCAGCGGCTAAAACCCGCTATACTAGCTTCATGTCAAAGTTTTATATCACCACGCCAATCTATTACATTAATGGCTTGCCGCATGTGGGGACCGCCTACTGCACCATCGCGGCCGACGTGGTGGCGCGCTACCATCGCCAGCAGGGCAACGAGGTGATGTTTTCGGCCGGCACCGATGAGAACGGCCAGAAGATTCTACAGGCGGCCGAGCAGGCTAAGAAGAAGCCGTCCGTCTATGTCGATGAGGTGGCTGAAAAATGGAAAACTACCTGGGCGCAGCTTGGCATTAGCTATGACCGCTTCATTCGTACCACCGAACCGCGCCATAAAAAGGCGGTTTACGATATTATCGCCAAGGTCCAGGCCAAGGGCGACATCTATAAAGGCATTTATGAAGGGCTGTATTGCGTTGGCCATGAGGCCTTTTTGCGCCCCGACGAGCTGGTGGACGGTAAATGTCCGGAGCATAATACCGTCCCCGAAAAGGTGAAGGAAGAGAACTACTTCTTTAAGCTTAAAAAATACCAGCAGCCGCTGCTTGACCATATTGCCAAGCATCCGGAGTTTATCCAGCCCGCCACCCGCCGCAACGAGATCGTGGCTTTTCTGAAGCGGGGGCTGGAAGACCTCAGCATCTCGCGCAAACGGGCGAACTGGGGGATTCCCTGGCCGGAGGATAGCTCCCAAGCGGTCTATGTGTGGTTTGATGCCTTGGTGAACTATCTGACCGTCGTGGATTATCCAGATGCCGATTACACCAAGTGGTGGCCGGCCGACGTGCACCTGGTGGGTAAGGATATTAGCCGCTTTCACTGCATTTACTGGCCGGCCATGCTGATGAGTGCCGGCATTGAGCTGCCAAAGCAGGTGTTTGTGCATGGCTTCTTTACCATTGATGGCCAAAAGATCTCCAAGTCGTTAGGCAACGCTATTGACCCGGTTGAACTGGCTGGCAGCTACGGCGTGGACGCGCTGCGGTTTTATCTGCTGCGCGAGATTAGTTTTGGCGGTGACGGTGAGTTTAGTCGTGAGCGGTTCCATCAGGTTTATAACACCGAGCTGGCAAATGAGCTAGGTAATGCGGTGCAGCGGGTGTCGACCATGGTCACGCGCTATCTTGGCGGCCGGTTGGGTGTACTGCCTAAGGCCTCCCATGACGTCGGGTTGTACCATGAGGCGATGAATGGGCTGCGGCTCGATCGGGCGCTAGATGAGCTGTGGGTACATGTGAAGGGCGTTAATCAGTATAT
>DATKHK010000044.1:0-9996 GCA_035510255.1 Saccharimonadales bacterium (SeqCode)
TGCCTGCACAACTTCCACACCGTTGAAACCGACTATCACAACATTCTTGACCCATCCCATAACATTCGTCTCCAGGTCTACACCGACGACGCCAAGAAAGCCAACCAGAAATGGAACGTTGTCACCTACTTCGACACCAAAACCCGCACCCTCTATCAGCCCTGGGGTACCAACTTGATGCCCGATAAATTCATGGAGCCGGTCCACCCAAAACTGCCAATAATGTTCTGGGTTGGCAGCATTTGGAACGACGAAAATAACCATGGCAACCTAGCCGAAATCGCCGAGCTGCGCCGCGTTTTAAAGCTGCACAAGCTGGCCTTTAAACAGCTTCGCAATGTGCCCGACTGGGTTAACATTCTGGCCGTGCGCCATTCCCGGATTGCCCCGGCCATCGGCGGCCGCATTCAGGTAGAAGGCAATCTCTGCCCCTGTCGGATGTTTAAGAACATCTCCTACGGTCAGCTCGGTATTTCAAATATTAAAAAATTTAATGAAATCCTCGGTGATGCCTCGGTCTACGAAAACACCATCAAAGCCACCATCGACCGCGCCCTCAGCCTCGATCCCACGAAATACAAAGAGCTGACGGCCGCCCAGCAGAAAATTATTGTCCGCGACCACACTTACGTCTCCAAGATCGCTAAAATCCTGCGAGCGTTCCAGGAAGTTAAGAAATAATGAAATGCTTCAAAAACTAAGCACCATTGCACCGAAGGCAGCCTGGCAAATTCCCGGCCATCCTATTTTAAGTATCCGGCGGCTGTGTTCACTGTTTTATTTCCGTATTAAACGACGGCTGGGCCGCGATTACTCCTTCTCTCCGCCCGGTAAAAGTACGGTGCCGATAGATATCTTTATGCCGACGCTAGAAAAGGATGCCGCTATGCTGGATATTGCCCTACAGCATGCCCGCCAATATATTCTTCACCCGATAACCAATATCTACATAGTTGCTCCCCCGAGCAGCAAGAAGTTGCGTGAAATAGCCAAGAAGCACAACTGCATCTTTGTTGATGAAACCAGCATTCTCGGCTTCGACAAGGAAGCTATCAACTACAAGGTCAACAACATCAATCGTAATGGCTGGATCTATAAAATGCTCATTAACCTTGCGGCCGATACCGTCTGCAAGAGCCGCTACATTCTGATTCTCGATGCCGACACCTGCTTTATTGCCCCGCAGATCTTTCTGCATAAGGATCGTCCGCTCTTTAATCTCTCAAATGAGTACCACCAGCCCTATTTTGATGCCACCAAGCGCCTGCTGGGTATACGGCACCGCCTCTCGCGCTCATTTATTACCCACTATATGCTGTTCGACGCCGAGATCCTCAAAAGTCTCCGCACCACCATTGAGTCCAAGTGGCACAAGCCCTGGCACCAAGCCATTATTGATGTTATCGATAAAACTGAGACCTCCGGCTTCGCCGATTACGAGACTTATGGCGACTACTATATGGCGACAGCTAAGAAAAGGCCCATTCTGAACTATTGGAGCAATGAGAGCCTTACGGTGGATTCTTTTGACGACTTAGAGAAGATAACTAAATCCCTTCGTCGGAGCTTTCGCTCTATTTCGCTTCACAACTACCGTGCCAGTTTTATTAAGAAGCCCCCTTCCGATGTATAATAATCCCATATTCAACCATAATTAAGTGAGCACTCATGCAAAACCTAAGAGACCAAAAGGGCTTCTCAATACTAGATGGGATACTGATTGTTATTGCCCTCGCAGCAATCGGTGTGGCCGGCTACTTCGCTTATCAAGCACACATCAATAGACCTAAAGTGGCGACGGTCTCAAAGTCATCACAGCCCAAGACAACGTCAAAAACCGCCCCGTCGGCTCTGGCTACAAATGTATTACAAATTCCAGAGCTGGGCGTTCAAATGACCCTGCCAAGCGGGTTGAGTAAAAGTGATGTCTACTATGTAGCCGACGCAACGCCTAGTACGTCCCAGGACACAAATGGTAGGACATTCCACAGCTTAGGCTATGTTGTATTGTCTACGCACTCTCTCGTTGCGCAGGAGCCTAATTGTGCTCCAACCCTAATTGGTGGGCAATACACTGGGCTGCAAGGCTTAATTACCTTTTCTAAATCACAAGATAATGGCCAGAATTATAACTTTATGTCGCCTGATACCCACTATAAACAGGTTGGCAACTTCTATATGTCTATTGGCGACCACCAATCAGTCTGCTCAAGCACCCAGAATACTACGTTAGAGCAAAATCAATACAGCCTCTTCCTGCAAGCTTATAATACAATTACCCCGATCAACTGACATGGCACGACGGTTGAATCAAAAAGGATTTACTGCGTTTGAAGCAGTTCTTGTAATTGTTACTCTGCTGGCAATTGGTGTAGCCGGTTACTTTGCATATCAAGCCCATCAAACCAAAAAGGTCTCTCCGGTTAAAACATCTACTACATCGCCTGCAATTAAGGTACCCACAAAGACAACTACCGCTCCGGCCCCAAACTATCTGGCTATCTCACAGCTTGGCCTTAAATTTCAGACAACTGGTTTAACTAACTTGACCTACTCGTACTCCAAAGGCGCTGAAAATAGCGATCCAAATGTCTTCTTGTCCACGGTCACCTTTACTTCAAGCGACCTGCAGGGTTGTTTTGACGGAGGTAGCAACAGTGGCGCTCTGGGGTGGATGGTGCAGTCCACGAAACCGGAAGATGGCGCCATTCAGGTTGGCCAATATTATTACTTCCACACTGGACCGCAAAGTGCTTGTGTTTCAGATGCGCTAACCGCTAAGCAGCAGACAGACATTAAGATCCTCATAAACGATCTTAAAACGTTGCAGTCCGAATAAGGTCGACAGCATAATTTTGATTTTGGAAGGGCCATGATAATGTACCTCTATGACCGTATGGGACCAGAAAAAGATGGCCAAGGTGCTTGTTATAGCCCCTTTTTTCACCTACCTCGCTGTATCGCTATTATTTTTTGCACCCAGTCATTGGTCGGATATAAGAAATACCCTTTTCACGCCAAGCGGTGATCCTGAGACCAGCGTGTGGTTTTTGAACTGGTGGCCATATGCCCTCTCTCGCCACCTCAACCCCTTTATGACCAACTACGTTTGGTATCCAGCCGGCTATAATCTCGCCTGGACCACCTCCATCCCTGCCGTGGCATTGATAATGACGCCCGTCACCTTACTGCTTAACGCTAATGCGTCGTTTAATATTCTTGCCTTACTAGCGCCGGTCTTATCGGCAACCGCCTGTTTTTACTTGGTCCATTATGTGACAAAGAAGTTTTTCCCCGCCTTGGTGGCAGGCTACGTATTTGGGTTTTCATCGTACGAGTTAGGCCAGCTGCTGGGACACTTGAATCTCTATTTGACCTTCTTAATCCCGTTAGCCATCCTGGTATTTTTGCTGCGGATTGATAGAAAGCTCAGCAAGCTGGCTTATATCGCGCTGCTTTCGGTCATCACTGTTGGGCTGTTTGGTACTTCTATTGAGATCTTTACTACCTTTGCTGTCTTTGCGGGCTTGTCGATTATTATTTTTTACCTCGTGCTGGGAAAAGCCGAGCGTAAAGCTATTAAATCAACCTTGCGCGATAGTTGCTGGTCGTTCGTTATTTCGCTCGCCATTTTGTCACCGTATCTCTATTTTCTGATACGAGGGTATGGATTGCAGCCCGGGGTGCTGAATTCCCCCCTGATATTTTCGGCCAATTTACTTAATTATGTAATTCCGACCCCTCTCACTCTAATTGGCTCTGCCCATTTTAGTAAGATCTCCGCGAACTTTAGTGGTAACTTTTCTGAAACCGGTGCCTATCTTGGCATCCCCCTTGTCCTCATCCTCGCCTACTACGTCATTAGAAGTTGGCGCAAAAACTACGTGAAAGCGCTGGCGGCTATTTTGGTAGTTTTAATAATTTCCAGCCTAGGCCCAAGATTGCACGTAAGCGGGGCGGCGGCTAGTATCCCACTTCCTTGGCTCCTAGCCACCCATCTGCCATTTTTGAAGTTCGCCCTCCCCACCCGCTTTACGCTCTATG
The DNA here is from genome assembly GCA_035510255.1 of Saccharimonadales bacterium (SeqCode). Taxonomy (GTDB): domain Bacteria; phylum Patescibacteriota; class Saccharimonadia; order UBA4664; family SCTI01; genus JASLFZ01. The sequence continues at coordinate 4,045 of DATKHK010000044.1, forward strand.
TGTCACTGGTCGCCGCTATCATGATGGGGCTGTGGCTTTCACAGGAGGGTTCAACAAGCCGCACCATCCTGAAGTATTTGGTCGCGCTCATAGCGATAGTTGCCCTTCTCCCAAACACCAGCCAATACGACTGGAAAACAATTACTGTTCCGCCAATTTTCACCAAAGCTGTCGCTAGCAGATATATTAAGCAAGACGAAGCTATCGCCGTTCTGCCATACGGAAGTGACGGCAGCAGCATGTATTACCAATACACGTCGGGGATGCGGTTCAAGCAGTCCGGAGGCTATATCGGGACTGCGGCGGCGCCGTTCACGGAGCAGTTTGAGCAGCCGGGGCCAAACTTTACCAATGAGTTGGCGGCTTTTTGTAGTAAATATAAGCTTACAAAGATCATTTATACGCGACAGACTTCTCCGGTTTTAGTGAAGGCGCTTAGCGCTACGGGATGGCCGACCGAGAACGAAGGTGGGGTTGAAGTCATCAGCGTGCCAAGCGATCGTGAGTAGTCGCGAGGTTTGGGTTTTAGAGGCGGCGTGATAATCTACCCCTATGATCGTCCTAATGCTCCAAGGTGGACTGGCCAACCAAATGTTCCAATATGCCGTTGGGCGGCGGCTGGCGTTGCTGCGCGATACCCAGCTCCAAATCGATAATTCATGGTACGGGCGAGCCGCTCAGACTGATGGCGTGGGCAAGCGCGTGTACGAACTGGGGCCGATGAATATAGAGGAGCATATCTACAAGCCGACGCTGGCCAACCGACTGCGCATTAAGGCCTCCGGCGCCAGCATTTACAGCGACGAGGTCCAGCCGTACGTCTTCCACCCGGAAGTGCTGGAGCTGCCGGACTACAGCCGACTGTTTGGTTTTTTCCAGAATGAGCGCTATTTCGCTGATATTCGCGATCTGCTACTGAAAGAGTTTACGCTGAAAGCCGCCCCAACCGACAAAAATAAAACGCTGCTGGCCGAGATTGAGGCCAACCCGCAAGCGGTTTCGCTACATGTCCGCCGCGGCGATTATGTGAGCAGCGCCGCCCATGCCGCCCACCATGGCGCTAAGGGGCTGGATTACTACACCGAAGCCGTCAAGGTCATTAAGAAGACCGCTCCGAAGCCGACCTTCTACGTATTTTCTGACGACCCGGAGTGGTGTAAGCAGAACATTAAGCTTGGTGCCCCGACCGTTTATGTGGACCACAACAGCTACGGCGGCGAAGACATGCGCCTGATGAAGGCCTGCCGCCATAACATTATCGCCAACAGCTCGTTTAGTTGGTGGGGGGCCTGGCTGAACACCAATCCCGAAAAGGTGGTGGTGGCGCCAAAGCAGTGGGTAAACGATAGCGCCATGGACTCCAGCGACGTGGTACCGAAATCATGGCATCGAATTTAGACACATCACCGCTGGTCAGCGTGGTAATGCCAGCCTATAACGCCGCCGGTTTTATTACTGAAGCGATCGAGTCGGTGTGCGCCCAAACCTACAAGAACTGGGAGCTGGTAATTGTTAATGACGGCTCTACCGACGATACTGCAGCAGTCGTCCAAGCCGCCAAGCTTTCCAAAAAGCAGCTGCAGTATATTGAGGCTGAGAATGCTGGCCCGGGAGCCGCCCGCAATCGCGGCATCGCGGCCGCCAAAGGTACGCTTATCGCTTTCCTAGATGCCGATGATGTATGGGAGCCCACTAAGCTCGAGCAGCAAGTAGCCTGCTTGCAAAGCGGCGGATATGACCTGGTGTTTAGCAGTGGCCGGTTTTTCGGTGATAATGCTGCGAATCATCCATTCGTCACCGCCAAGGGGCCCTACTCCGGCCCCGAGATGTTTGCGGTGCTGTATCAGCACAATCGCATTCCTATCGTGTCGGTTCTCGCTACCAAAATAGCGCTAAAGAAAGCTGGGCTGTTCAAAGAAGCCGGTTTGCTCTCGCGCAAATGTGAAGACTATGACCTGTGGCTACGGATGGCCGCCGCTGGCTGCAGCTTTTTTGGCATGCCTGAAAAGCTGGTACGCTACCGGCTGCACAGCGCTTCCTCTACCCACCAAACTCTGACCATACTACAAGGAGACCTGGCGGCTATCGGCCAGTTCGACGCACAAGTAAGATCGGCCGATCCCGGCATATATGTCCGCCGCCATCGTGATCTCTATAACCGTTTAGCGGCCGCGGCCGCGGCTGATCGAGACATCCCACTCGCGGAGCGGTTCTTACGGCAGCTAGAACCCCTGGAAAACGCCGCTCTACTAAGGTTTAAAATGCTACTACTGAAGGTGGCTGGCCGTCGTTATAGTGGCGTCTACCACCGAATAGTCCAGTAGTGCCGGGATATCGCTCCCGGCGGGCGCTTTCTCATTATTGGAACGGCTGAAGACTGTTGCCTCCCAGGCTTTTCCAGGAAGTCCAACTCCAACCCGGTTCCGGCTCCCCCGAGCTCTCGAGGTTGCCGTTGTCATCCATCACATAGGCCGAGGCGGCCCCGATCCGATTTCGATACAAGAAGGGGCTTCCCACGAGCTCACCACCACCGAGATCCACCCATGACACCCAGTTCGAACCCGGACTGGGCTCCCAGGTGGTCTCGAGATCGCCGTTACTGCCCACCGCAAACGCCGCTGGCAAGCCGGCAGAGCTGAGACTGATATAGGGACTGCCAACCAGATTGCCGCCGCCCAAATCAACCCAGGGCACCCAGTTCCAGCCGGGTTCCGGCTCCCAGCTAGTCTCCAGGTCTCCATCGGCGTTAATAGCGAAGGCCACGCCACTCCCGGAAGCGCTTACATACACGTAAGGACTTCCGGTGAGGCTTCCCCCGCCCAAATTAACCCATGACGACCAGGACGAACCCGCCGATGACTGCCAGGAGGTCTCCATATCACCTTCGCTATTAATGGCAAAGGCCGCTAGCGCTCCAGCCCCATTAACCGTTAGTGACGGCCTTCCCGTCAGATCTCCACCGCCAAGATTCACCCAAGGCGCCCAGGTACCAGCGTTCGGCAGCTCCCACGATGTCTTGAGATCACCGTCTCGGTCAATGGCAAACACTGCCGGTGTGCCTTCGGGGTTCCGGTAAACTACCGGACTGCCAACCAGATTGCCGCCGCCAAGATTTATCCAGGGTACCCAGTTCCAACCCGGTTCTGGCTCCCAGGAGCTCTTGAGATCGCCTTCATCATCAATAACGAAGGCTGCCAGCGCACCGGTCGCACTTGGACTAATGTAGGGCGTTCCGGTGAGATTGTTGCCGCCAAGATCAACCCATGACGTCCAACTGGAACCAGCCGCCGACTGCCAGGCCGTCTCCAAGTCACCACTGCTGCCCACCGCGAACGCCGCGAGAGCGCCGGCCGGATTGGCAAACAGCGGATTGATAGGGCTTGGCGAGACCGGTTGTGGCGGTGACGAGGGAGCCGGCACTGGCACCGATACAGCTACGGATGGTTTTTGCGGTGCCCTTACTCCCAGATCCTTAAAATGGATATAGTCGGTAAAGCTCCGTGCCGCCACCGTTCGCTCATTGTAGTTGTGGTTGTAGTTGAAGTTATACTCCTCAACTGTGACATTGCTGCCACTTACCGCCTCTACCCAGGCAACATGGCCGGATGCCAGCCAAGCCACGGACCCGACTGTCGGAGTCGCATTGACACTATAGCCATGACTACGAGCCCAACTGCCCCACTCTTCAGCGCTGCCAATTTTTGGTGGCAATGTAAATCCATTCCGAGAACGCAACCGCCAGGCTACGAACGAGGTACACTCGCGAATATAGTACCCATAACCATCATTAGTGCACCCGTAGCTCGAGCCACAGATGCGCGGATTGCCTTTGAACGGATAATCATCATCCCACCCGTAGGCGGGGAAGGCGACGATCGTGGCGCTCAGCGCCAGTACAGCCAATGCCACTGCTATGGAGATATGCCTCCTAAGCTGGCCTGACATAGTGCACCTCCTGGTGCGTTGGTGTGTAAGTTATGCTCCCGATAGCTCGCAAGAGTTTCAGAAGCTGCTTTAAGTATAGAAGCCGCAATCAGGCCGGGTCAAAATATTAATAAATCGTTCATAATCAACTGGCTTGCTTGAGCCGCAAACCCCTGCTTTGCTATGATGGTGCCAGATGAAGCCCTCTAAACCCCTTGTCACGGTGGCGATTCCGACCCTAGGTCGCGATGCTGTCTTAGTCGACACTATCAAACAAGTTTTGCAGCAGGACTTTGATGGCTTCGAGTTGATCATAATTGACCAAACCGTCCATCACGATGCCGCCACTCAACAATTCTTAGTCAACTGCTCTGATCCTCGCTTCCGTTACTATCTAGTAGCCCCGCCCTCGCTACCGGCCGCCCGCAACTTTGCTACCGCCCACGCGCGAGGCAACATCATCGTGTTTATTGATGACGACGTGGTTCTGGACCCTCATTTTATCCGTGCCCACTACCAGGCCTTTGCGCACGACCCAGCAATTGTGGCGGTCGGTGGTCGCGTCATTAATAAAGTCGACACCCAGCCGCTTACCAAACAGCCGCTGGGATTTGATCGGTACGCCCGTGGTAATGGTAATAGCTTTAATTGCGCCACCAGCCAGCCCGGTAGCAGTTTCCCTGGCGGCAATATGTCGATAAAGCTGGCAGCCCTTCAGTCGGCTGGAGGTTTTGACACCAGCTTCCAGCGTAGCGCCGTCCGCGAAGAAAGCGATTTAGCAACCCGGCTGATCAAGGCCGGCGGCAAGATCTGGTTTGAGGCCGACGCCTCATTACTGCACCTGGCAGCGCCGGCCGGCGGCACCCGGGTAGTTGGTCATCCGTTTGACGGCCGCAGCTTTTACGACAATGACCTACTGTTTGCCCTTAAGACCGTTCGGTTAGGAGATTTGCCAGTTTCGCTCACTAAGCGCTACGCTGATGCCGTGCGTAACCAGTCTCTTCCTGCAATTCTCCGGCGCACCAGTCTGTTCGCAGTTGGCTTAACGGTAGCAATCCGGAGACGTTGGTGGCCAAGCCACATTATCGCTCAGGAAGTAGCTGCCTGATGGCTACTACTTACCATCTCGCCGTTGATGCCCGCCCGCTGGCTGGGACGCCAAGCGGCTTTACCACCTACCTTGAGTCCATCATTGTACCGCTACTCAAAGCCAAATGGGAGGTGACACTGCTCACCAACCGGACGCTGCGGACGGACTATGGCTTCGTGCGGGACTGTCGGCAGGAGGTTTTCGGTCCCACGGCGGCCTGGCGCTGGGAGCAGGTAGCGTTGCTTGCCAAGCTGCGCCGCTCCCGTGCCGATGTCTATTTTGCCCCGACCAACCGCGCTATCCCCCTGCGCTCGGTAGCACCAACGCGCACCGTTTTGGCGCTGCTCGATGTCATTCCGCTCAAATTTCCCCGCTACTACCTGTCCGCCTCCAGATTTCATTTCGTCCGCCGCGAGCTGGCCGCCGAACTCAGTTCGGTCGCCCGGGCTGACGCCCTTATTACCATTTCGGCCAGCAGCGCTGCCGATATTGAGCGCTATTTTCGCCGCCAGGCCACGCCGCTGCTTATCCGACTACCTGAGCGCCCGGTCGAAAGCGCCCGCAAACAGGACCAGTTTGTTTATATCGGCGGTGTCGACCCGCGCAAACGCATCGACAACCTGATTCGCGCTTTCGCTAGGTTTGCCGCCGATCACCGCGACTTCAAGTTAGTGCTGATTGGCCGCGGCTACGAGCGCTTTCTGCCGCTTTGTAGCGAACTGGGCATCACCGCTCAAGTTGAGCTCACCGGCTTCGTTGATGACCACGACAAGATGCGCCTTATCGCGCAAAGCCGCGCTCTAGTTTACCCCTCGCTGTATGAAGGGTACGGGCTGGCTATTGCCGAGAGCCTGCAGGCCGGTACCGCGGTCATCGCGGGGCGGGGCGGGGCCCAGGCCGAAATTGGCGGTGATGCGGCGCTCTACATAACCCCTACC
>DATKHK010000045.1:0-2920 GCA_035510255.1 Saccharimonadales bacterium (SeqCode)
GATAATGCAGGGGGCATTTTTCTTGGCCTTGGCAAACAGGTCGCGGACTCTGGAGGCGCCCACACCCACAAACATCTCCACAAACTCCGAGCCGGAAATGCTAAAGAACGGCACGCCAGCCTCCCCCGCCACCGCCCGGGCTAGCAGGGTTTTGCCGGTACCGGGAGGGCCGAACAGGAGTACGCCTTTCGGGATTTTGGCGCCCAGTGCCTCGAATTTGGTCGGATACTTCAAGAACTCAACGACTTCGGAAAGCTCCTGTTTGGCTTCTTCAGCTCCCGCCACGTCCTTAAACAGCACTTTTTTCTTGTCGCTGCCAAACAAGCGGGCACGGCTCTTGCCGAAGCTCATTGCTTGATTGCTCGATCCCTGAGCTTGGCGCATCATAAAGTACAAAAAGGCGCCGATCAGCAGGAATGGCAAAATGCTGACCACTGCCGTCGCCACGAACTGGGCGGTAGTGTTTGTGCTGGTTGTAGTAATGTTGACCTTCTTGTAGTTGATGCCGTAGTCGGTCAGGGTAGCGTTGGACTCTTTGTAAGCCACCTGCTTTGGCGCGTTTGGAGCGGTTTGGGTGGCGGTCAGCTTGTCGCCATCAATGTTAATCGCGCTAATCTTACCGGAAGTGGCCTCGGTAATTAGCTGCGATAGGGAGATATTTTGGGTTTTTTGCTGCGGCACCGACGCCACCGCTAAGATAGCCAGCAGCACTAGGATACCAATCATAATTAAAAAACTGCGTGAACGTGGTTTCATAGGTGACTTTCCCAGGCCTTTCTGCCTCTACCCCGCTTCCAGGCAGCCGTTCGAGCATAAGCGGAATACGGCTTTCCTAAGGGGTAAATACAATAGCCACTGTATCATGGGCAGCCTCTGCAAACAAGCTGTTCGCCAGTTTGCGTGGGCGCTGTAAGCGGCCGGTTTTAATATCAACCGCCAGCTGCTCCACCGTCCGCCGATCAAGTGCCACTCCCGGCTGTACCGCTCCGGCCATAGCCACAATTAGCTCGGAGAGTACTGCCGGCTCAAGCTGGCGGGCTCGCGGGCGCGGCAGGCTAGCCCGCGAGCCACTCACCTGAAACAGCCTGGCTAGACCAGCGTCAATCCCCCTATTTAAGCCACCGGCCTCCTGGGTGGTAGCGGTCAGGAACTCGTGAATGCCTGGTGTCTGGGCCTTAAGTTTAGGGATTAAACGATGCCGAACGTAATTACGCCGGAACTTCAGGTCGTCGTTATAGGTATCATGACACCAGACGAGCTGGCGCTCTTGGGCATAGTCTTTGAGTTCGGCCTTGCGCACACCCACCAGGGGACGCCGCACGTCGGGCATGTGCTGAAACGGCGCCAGACCTTGCCGCCCACTCCCCCGCAACAGGTTCAATAACATCGTCTCTTCTAGATCATCGCGATGGTGGGCAGTAATAATCGCCACCGCTTGCTCCTCGCGCAGTACCTGCCGCAAAAACCGGTACCGAGCGGTGCGGGCGGCCGCCTCACTGCGCTCCACTTTGCCCCGCCCCACTCGCGCTTTCAACCCATACCGCTCAATCGCTGCCCGGGCGGTGGACTCATAGGCGTCGTCCCCCTCCCACCCGTGGTTGAAATGGGCCGGTACCAGCTCCCACTGGCTGGCTTGGGAATGCTGCGCCAATAGGTCCAATAGGGCGGCCGAATCCCCACCACCAGACACCGCCACCACATAGCGCCCCGGTGGTGGCCAAGCAATCAGTGAATCAAGAATAGGGTTGGTCATAAAACCATGGTACACCGACATTCCCAGAAATAGCGCCCCTTGTCTTTAAAAATCGATACACAGATGTGTGTATGATCCGTGTATGATTCTACATACATCGGTGTAGTGACTTAGGGAAAGAAGTGGCCGGGCATCGGCTCGCACCCTCGGCTCGCATTGACGTTAGCCCTAATTATTGCTATCTTTAGAAGTCGTGTATGCCGCGGGGTGGAGCAGTCTGGTAGCTCGTCGGGCTCATAACCCGAAGGTCGTAGGTTCAAATCCTACCCCCGCTACCAAGCAATTATTGTACAATGAGGAAGTTATCCGGCTGCGTAGCTCAGTGGTAGAGCAGAGGACTCATAAGCCTTTGGTCGGTGGTTCGAATCCACCCGTAGCCACCAGGAATTATTGCGTTGGCTTACCCTCTAGGAAATCAATCCACTGCTGCCAATCTGAAGCTTTTGGCGCGGCCTTAGCTTTGGGGGGTGTCGGTAAAACACTATCGTCCTCATTCCCAGAGCCGGGCAGAATAACCACTCCCTCACCGGGAGCCTGCAAACCAAGCTTAGCCCGAGCTTCTTTTTCCTTATAATCGTCGGTGTTATAGTAGTCAATCTGGTACTGTAGGGTCTGGTTGGCACTCTGCAAATTAGCGATCTGCTGTTTCTGGCCGGTAATCTGCTTCTGCAACTGATAATTATGCTGAACGGTCTGAACCAGATAGAAAGCCACATATACCGCTACCAGCACACCAAGGATTGTGCCGGCCGGAATCTTGCGTAAGTTGCGTAAGCGTTTCACTATAGGTATTGTACCGCATACGGGGCTGTAGCTCAGCGGTTAGAGCAGTCGGCTCATAACCGATTGGTCGATGGTTCGATTCCATCCAGCCCCACCAGCCATTATCCACAGTCGATTGACTTAAACCTTCTTTGAGTCCATTATAAGGCGACTGGAAGTACCTTGTTTTCGGCTTTAAGGAGCGAGAATGGTATGAATCGCACTACACGCACCATCCCGGGGCTTAAAGCGGTTATCCGGTGGCTCCGGTATCAAGCCAAGACCCAACCAGCCAGGGATAATCGGAGTCCCCAGGCAGTGCAGGAAGACACCGCCAGGTCAATGAAACTGAATCGAGTACATGCGATTATGTTTGCGGTTCTAGGACTCGCATGCATTCTGGCC
>DATKHK010000046.1:0-2698 GCA_035510255.1 Saccharimonadales bacterium (SeqCode)
GCTCTAACTATCAATCCGGTTACTGCGGCTGCAACGGCGCCGGTATCGGGTGCTACCGGCCAACCGACGACGGCTAAAACCACTCCGGCTACCAATCTGGCTCAGACCGGCGACAACACCACCTTGGTTAGCGCCATCAGTCTGGCCATTATGGTGATGGCGGCAGCTGGTATCGCTTGGGTGCGCCGTCGGTATGTCGCATTCTAGCCCGACTCTAGCTTTTGGCCAGCCAATCCTACGGCCTGCTAAATTTAACCCCAAACGTGTCTGGACCGACAGTGATTATATCTATCGCTATGACCCGGAGCGCCGGATATGTAAGCGTAGTCCGATCAACCCCCAGGTGTTTACCGGGAGTATGTTTTTTGTGGTTGACCGCGCCAAGCTGCTAGATGGGACTCAGTCTCAACCAAGGCTTGCGGTGGCAGCGACGGCTTCCGGAGTGGACGCAGCGGCAAAGCCGCTAGCCGCTCCTCTGCTGCGCTCGCCCTTTCCGCCCGCGGCCCGGTTGCTGCTGGCTGCTCTGTGGGCGATTGGCCTGATCGCGGCGGCAGTGTTCATTTACCCGCTGTGGCCGGCGGTGGCCTACGAGGTGCAGCAGCTGCATCCGGCTGCGCTGGGTGCCACCACAGCTACCAGTAGCGTTCCGGCTACCACCAGTGGCTCTACCGCCGCTCCGGCCGCGGTGGGCACCGCAAACCGGCTGATAATCCCCCAGATCGGTATTAATACCGCAATTGTCGAAGGGCCAAGCCTCAAAGTCTTGGACCAAGCCGAGGGGGTCTGGCACCAGACCGGCAGTGCGGCCCATGGTAACTTGGTGCTGGCCGGCCATCGGTTTAAGTACCTACCGCCCAACACCACCACCTTATACAACCTCAACAAGCTGCAGGTGGGAGATGTCATTACCCTGGACTGGCTGGGGAGGCAGATAAACTACCACGTGATTCAAATGGAAGTGGTGCCGGCCAGCGATGTGGCCATTCTAAACCCCACCAAGACCCCCCGGCTAACCCTCTATAGCTGTAATGATATTTTAATGACAAAACGGGTTGTAGCCATCGCTGTGCCCTCTAAATAGACGATGGCTCCGGCTGCCCCGCCGATTAATGCGTGAACAGCCCTCGCCATGATAAAATGGTTATGATATGAGTGATACCGCGCCGCAAGTCATTGCGATTGCCAACCAGAAAGGGGGAGTGGGTAAAACCACTACCACCATTAATCTCGCGACCTATCTTGCCAAGGCCGGCCGACGGGTACTGGTGGTCGATCTTGACCCCCAGGGTAATACGACTAGTGGCTTCGGCATTGATAAGCAAGCGCTGGATAGCAGTCTGTACGACGTACTAATGAGCCAGCGCCACGCTCACGAGGCGGCACTGAGGACCGATTACCATAATGTGGTGGTAGTGCCGGCCGCGCCGGTGCTGGCAGCAGCTGAGGTTGAGCTGGTAGGGGAGCCGCAGCGCGAGTTTCGGTTGCGCCAGATGCTGGCCGACCTACCCTATGATTTTATTCTGATCGACTGCCCACCCTCGCTGGGTCTGCTGACCGTCAATGGGCTGGTGGCCGCCAATTCGCTGATTATTCCGGTGCAGGCCGAGTTTTACGCGCTAGAAGGACTTGGCCAACTGCTCCAGACGGTAACGCGGGTGCGCAAGGCCTTGAATCCTGATCTCGACCTCCTTGGCGTAGTATTAACTATGCACAATGGCCGGACGACGCTTAGTGCCCAGGTTTACGATGAGGTTAAGCGGCATTTTCCGGATAAGGTTTTCGATACGATTATTCCGCGGAATGTACGTCTGGCAGAGGCGCCGAGCTTTGGGCAGCCAATCAGCCATTATGACAAGTGGAGCAAGGGTGCACGTAGCTATCACGCGCTAGCCAAAGAGGTGACTAAGCGCTTACAAGAGCGGCAGGCGGCTGTGCAGGCCGGAGCGGCGGCCTAATGGCTAAACAGCGAGGACTAGGCCGCGGTTTCGATTCCCTGATTCCGACCGAAGTCACCCCGGACCTGCCGGCGGCAATCAAGCCGGCCGGCGAGGATGTTATTCGTCGGGTAGATCCAGCGGCCGTTGCGCCGAATCCGCATCAGCCGCGCACTAGTTTTGATGCCGACGAGCTGGCCAGCTTGGCGGAGTCAATTAAGCGGCATGGTATCTTGCATCCACCGGTGGTGAGCGAGCAGGATGATGGTCGCTACGAGCTAATTGCCGGTGAGCGGCGGGTGCGGGCGGCCAAGCTGGCCGGGCTAGCTAAAATCCCGGTCATTGTGCGCAGCTTTGACGAGCAGCAAAAGTTGGAGTTAGCGCTCCTCGAAAACGTTCAGCGCACCGAACTTAACCCGATTGAGACCGCTACCGCCTATCGTAAGCTGCTCGATGAGTTCAATCTTTCGCTGGATGAGGTGGCGGACCGCATGGGCAAAGCGAAGTCGACGGTAGCCAATACTGTGCGCTTGCTGGCCTTGCCCACAGCGGCCCGCGAAGCGGTAGCGGCCGGAGCGATTTCTGAGGCTCACGGACGCGCCATACTGGCTGCAGCTGATCCGACCGCCCAGGCTGCACTGCTGGACCACATTACCACCGAAGGCTGGACGGTCCGTCAGGCCGAAGAGTTCGCCCGGAGCGCTCGCGCCACTGGTAATGCGCCGGCTACGACTACCGCTGGCGGCACGCCATCTACTACCGCC
>DATKHK010000047.1:0-6917 GCA_035510255.1 Saccharimonadales bacterium (SeqCode)
TTAGTCGGCTAACGATTATGCAGATCGATGAACGCTACGGCCCGGTTGGCCATCCTGATTCCAACTGGCAGCAGCTGCAGGCGGCCGGACTCAAGCCGGGGTCAGCCGAACCGACGATTGCGATATTGGCCGGCCAGCCGTTAGCCGCAACGGTTGAACGCTATACGGCTGAACTGGCGGAGCAGTTGCGGCAGGCCGATGTTCGGGTTGGGCTGCTTGGCCTGGGAGCCGATGGGCATACCGCTGGCATTCTGCCGCATAGCCCGGCGGTGACCGAAACCGCGCTGGTGGCTAGCTATAGGGGTGAGGACTTTGAGCGTATTACCATTACCGGAGCGGCCATGGCGCAGCTGGATGAGGCCATAGTTTACGCGGCCGGAGGAGCCAAATGGCCGCAGCTTGAGCGGCTGCAAACCGACCAACCGGCTCCCGATCAGCCAGCCCAGCTGCTCAAGCAGGCTAGCCGATTACTAATCATTAATGACTCGGTCGGAGACCATCTTGGACGCTAGACTTCAGCACTTTCTCAGAGTGAGCCTGTACTATACGGAGCATAACAAGTAGCGAAGGAGTGTATGAAATCTAATACAACCATATTTGCTTCTGTAGCCGCCGCAATCGTAATTGCCGCTGCCAGCTTTTACGGCGGGATGCAAACCCAAAAGGCCTTGACCCACTCTAGCAGTAGCCAAATAGCCGATAGCAGCAGCGGTGGTAGTGCTGGCGGCTACGGTGGAGGCGGTGGCGGTGGGTTTCGCCGGGGTGGTGGCGTTTTTGGTACCGTCCAGAGCATTAGTGGCACTACTATGGTGGTGAGCGATCGATCCGGTACTAATACTACCGTATCGCTGGCAAGTAATCCCACGATTACGGAAGGTTCCGGCACCCAAGGTAGCCTTAGCGATATTCAAACCGGTGATACGGTGATAGTCCGGCCCACTAGCGGCAGCAGCAGTAGCGGCACGGTGACCGCTCAGACGGTAATCATCAACCCATCTTTTGGTGGCCAAGGAGCACCGGGCGGCGGTGGCTCGGGCGGCGGATCGACATCAAGTGGCACCTAAACACGCAGCCAAAACTAGCCATCATCCGGCAGCGGTAGCAGTTCCTAGCCGGTGGCGGCAGGCGTTGAAGTGGATACGAATCGCGGTACCGATTGGCATGGTCGCCTTCTTCCTATTTTGGCGGGTGTTCCTAACGCCCGACGCGCTGTTTATCTTGCTGTTTGTGGTGTTTTTGCTCTACGGCCTGGCCTTTGAGTTCGTAAAGCTGTTTAGCCCGTTCCTGGCACTGCTACTTTCCTATGATGGGCTGCGTGGGTTCATTCCCTATGTGTCCAAGCACATCCACTACAGCACGATGATTAACTTCGATACCTTTATTGGCCGCGGCGAAATCCCCACCGCCCGCCTGCAGCAGCTGCTCTATCACGGCACCCTCCACTGGTACGACTTCTACTTTTATGGGCTCTATATGATGCACTTTGTGATTCCGGTGCTGTTCGCGGTTCTGGTGTGGCGCTTGCGCCCCCAGTACTACTGGCGTTACGTCTGGTCGTTCGTAGTGCTTTCCTATGCCGGCTTTTTGACCTATCTGGCGTTTCCGGCGGCACCACCGTGGATGGCCTCTCAGAACGGCTATATCCCTAAGATTACCCATCTATCGACCGACATTTGGTTTGCCTTAGGTGTCCATAATTTCCCAACCATATATGACAAGTTCTCGCCGAACGAAGTGGCGGCGGTGCCGTCGCTGCACGCGGCTTATCCCACTCTGGTAACGCTGTTTATCTGGGAGTTATTTGGCCGCAAATGGGGGACGTTAGCGCTGATCTATCCGATATCAATGTGGATCGGCGTGGTCTACATGGGCGAGCACTACGTTTTTGATGTGACGCTCGGAATTATCTACGCGACAGTGGCTTTCTTTGGAGTGAAATGGCTGTGGGGCCGGTGGCAGCATCGCCATCACGAGCGCGTGGCGGCCAAACTTGCCCTGCACAAACAACCGGCCTAATTTGATGAAAGATTTGTAAAAAACTCTCAGCATATCTTCAGGAATTTCATATACTATAAGCGCTATGAGAATCTTAGTGGTCGAAGATGAACATAAAATTGCCGGTGCCATTAAGCGGGGACTCGAGCAAGAGTCGTACGCGGTAGATGTGGTCTACGAGGCGGATGAAGGTGTGAGTATGGCTACTACCGAAGATTATGACCTCGTGATTTTGGACCGCATGCTTCCGGGCCTAATTGAAGGGCTGGATATCGTGAAGGAAATGCGCCGGCTCCAAATTCATACGCCGGTACTGATGCTGACCGCTAAGGATCAGCTGGGGGATCGCGTCACCGGCCTCAACGCCGGCGCCGACGACTATCTGGTAAAGCCGTTTGCTTTTGAGGAGCTGCTGGCGCGCGTTCGGGCATTGCTGCGGCGGCCCCAAGAGAATCTTGGCAGCGTCCTAAAATGTAGCGACCTAGCGCTCAATACCGTGACCTTTGAGGTTACCCGGGCCGGCAAGCTGGTTAAACTCTCACAAAAGGAGTTTGCGTTGCTTGAGTACCTTCTTCGTAACCAAAACCAAACCCTAACCAAGCACAACATTATGAATCATGTCTGGGACTATGACGCCGACATTTTGCCCAACACGGTAGAGGTTTACATTGGCTATCTGCGCAATAAAGTTGACCGGCCGTTTGGCGGGCCGCCACTTATCCATACCAGTCGTGGCTTTGGCTATAAGCTCGGCGTGAGCAGCCATGTTTAAATCGGCGGTCATGCGGCTGACCGCCTGGTATCTGCTGATCATTGTGGCGATCGGCCTGTTTTTCAGCTCCTTTATTTACATCTCCTCACCCCGCGAGGTGCGGTCGGGATTGCCGCCGGGAATTGTGCGGGAGGGCTTTGGTACGCCGCCCAGCAGGCCGGGTAACTTCGAAGAGTATCGCGAGCGCGCTACCAACGCGATTCGCAGCCAGATGCTGGGAGACCTGTTTGAGTTTAACTTGCTGATCTTGGTGTTAGGCGGCGGCGCGAGCTATTGGCTGGCCCAGCGGACGCTGCGGCCGATTGAAGACGCCCTAGACGCCCAAAGCCGCTTTACGGCTGACGCCTCGCATGAGCTGCGCACACCACTAACCGCTATGCGTTCGGAAATTGAGGTAGCTTTGCGGGACGGCAAGCTCACCAAACAGGAAGCCGTCGATCTGTTGAGGAGCAATTTAGAGGAGGTGGCTAAGTTGGAAGGCCTTTCCAGCGGCCTATTGAAGCTGGCCCAGCACAACGCAGCCGAGCCGGTTTTGGAGGCGGTGGCTTTGGCGCCGGTGATTGAGGCGGCGGTAGCCCGGCATCAAAAATCAGCCAAATCCCATGATGTAACCGTTCACACCGAACTTGGTGAAAAGCTGCATGTCCAGGGTGATCGTGACGCGTTGGTGGAGCTGCTGAGCGTTTTACTCGACAACGCTATTAAGTACAGCCACCCCGGCGGCACGGTGTGGCTTGAGGCCAAGCCAGCCGTTGGAACGGTGCGGATATTGGTGCGGGACGAGGGCGTTGGTATTAAAGCCATGGACCTGCCGCATATCTTCAGCCGATTTTATCGGGCCGATAGCTCGCGCTCAAAATCCGATATTAATGGCTACGGCTTAGGCCTATCGATTGCCAAAAAGATCGTAACCAGTATGGGCGGCAGTATTGAGGCTAAGAGTACCCCAGGTAAAGGCACAACCTTCACCGTAAGTTTAAAGTCGGCCAAAATTTAAGGATTATCTCAGAAATAGCAATTACACTTATGGTAGTAAAGAACTATATCAGAAAGATGACTAAGAAAGGACAGCTATGAATGTAATTACGCGTGGCATACGCAACGCTTTTCGCAACATGATTCGGACCTTTTCGATCGTGGTGATTCTGGGTCTGAGCATTGGGCTGGCGCTGACTATGCTGATCGCCCGGCAGGCGGTACAGACGAAGATCGCCTCGGTTAAAAGCTCAATCGGGAATGAGATTACGGTTTCGCCGGCCGGTTCACGCGGTTTTGAAGGTGGCGGCAATCCGCTCACCGACGCCCAAATGACAAAGGTTAAATCGACCCCGCATGTGGTGTCGGTTACGGAAACCCTCAGTGATCGGTTGGATTCCACGCAGACTAATTTGCAGTCCTCCATTACTCCTGGGACGCTGGGCAAGCGCTTTGGCGGTAGCAGTGGCGGAGGCGGTGGTTCGGCGGGTGGCGGCGGAGCTGGCGGTGGTGGATTCGGTGGCAGTAGCACTGGCTCCAGTGGCACCTTTACGCTTCCGGTTAGTATAATCGGCACCAACAGCGTTTCGGCAGCGGCCCTTGGCGGTGGCGGCACCCTGAAGATTACTAGCGGTAAGGCGTTCGACCCGAACTCCAGCGCCGATGTCGCGCTGGTTGGAACCAGCCTGGCATCCAAGAATAACTTGAAGACCGGCTCTACCTTCCAGGCCTATGGCGCGACCATAACGGTGGCCGGTATCTTTGATGCCGGTAACGAGTTTTCCAACAGCGAGTTACTAATCCCGCTACCGGCCGAACAGCAGCTGTCGGCCCAGACCGGTGATGTCACTAGTGCCACGGTGCAGGTTGATTCCATCACCAATGTTGCCAGTACGGTAACGGCTCTCCAAAATACGCTGGGCAGCAGTAACGCCGATGTCGTCAGTGAGCAGGATACTGCTACGAATGCCCTGGCGCCGCTACAAAATATTGCTACAATCTCGCTAGTCAGCCTGATTGGGGCGGTGATAGCCGGCTCGGTGATCATCTTGCTGACGATGCTGATGATCGTGCGCGAACGTCGCCGCGAGATTGGTGTGCTGAAAGCCATTGGCGCTTCAAACATTAAGGTGATGCTCCAGTTCATGACCGAAGCCATTACCTTTACTTTGATTAGCGCGATCGTCGGTTTGGGTATTGGCGCGATTGGCGGCAACCCGGTTACGCAGCTGCTAGTCACAACTAGCAGTAGCACCACGGCAGGTGGCGGCCCGGGAGGTGGCGGCGGCCGTGGTGGTGGATTCGGCGGTGGGGTTTCCCGCGTGGCTGGGTTTGGTGCCCGCGGCATCCACAATATCACCGCGACTGTCGGCTGGGACATTTTGCTCTACGGTCTGGCGGCGGCTCTGGTGATCGCTATCCTGGGTAGCGCCATTCCGTCGCTACTGATCGCCAAAATCCGGCCGGCTGAAGTAATGAGGACCGAATAATGTTAAAAGTTTCACATCTAACCAAGCAGTTTTCGAGCGGCGATACTAAAGTGGTGGCAGTGCATGACGTCAGTTTTGATGTGCCCGATGGCCAGTTCGCCTCGATTATCGGCAGAAGCGGTAGCGGCAAGAGTACTTTGCTGTCGCTGCTGGGGGCACTGGACAAGCCAACCGAGGGTTCGATTGAAGTTGATGGCCGTGACATGACCAAGCTGGGCGACCATGCCCTGATTCGCTATCGGTGCCGTCAGATTGGCTTCGTGTTCCAGGGGTACAACTTGGTGCCAAACCTGACAGCGGTCGAAAACGTGATGCTGCCAATGGAGTTTGCCGGTACCACTTCGGGCCTGCGTAAGCAACGGGCGCAGGAGCTGCTCAAGCAGGTCGGCTTATCGCCGGACAAGCAGCAGCGTAAACCGGGGCGGCTTTCCGGCGGTGAGCAGCAGCGGGTGGCAATCGCCCGGGCGCTAGCCAACCGCCCCAAGCTGATTTTGGCCGACGAGCCCACCGGCAACCTCGACACCCAAACCGGCAAGATGATTTTTGACCTCCTGCATGATCTGGCTAAGTCGGAGAATACGACGATTATCGTGGTAACCCACGACCTCGCTATTGCCGGCAAGACCGATGTCACCTTCCGTCTCCAGGACGGTGAGTTGATGACCGG
Source organism: Saccharimonadales bacterium (SeqCode) (assembly GCA_035510255.1). Lineage (GTDB taxonomy): Bacteria > Patescibacteriota > Saccharimonadia > UBA4664 > SCTI01 > JASLFZ01. The sequence continues at coordinate 5,900 of DATKHK010000047.1, forward strand.
CAAAGCAGCGGCTCCCCACGCCCAAGCCGCCTAGCCTATCGGGGGAGCGGTTGCGGCATCCCAGGTGGAGTGGGATAATGACAGCTAGATAACCATAAGCGTCATGTCTAAAATCTCACCTTCCAGCCAATCTGATCATATCCATCACCATCGTCACCCGGGCTATTCTTATCCGGTTCATATCCGTTCGCGGATTTATGGGCTAGTCGGTGTACCGCTCCTGGTAGTGCTGGTGGCTTATCTGGTAATTCATCAGGCCCCGTCAACTACCGGCGGGCAGGTGTCGGTGGTTTTGCTGCTTGAAGCTCTCGCTGCAAGCATGATCCGGTTGCTGACGGCCTATATTGTGGCCGTTGTGTTGGCGCTGCCGATGGCACTATTGATTAACCACAGCTCTCTAACCGAGCGGATTCTGCTACCAATGTTTGACATCCTGCAGTCGGTACCGGTGCTGGCCTTTTTCCCGGTAATCATCATCTTTTTCTTGAACTACCATTTGTTGGAGGGGGCGGCCATCTTTGTACTTATTATTTCAATGCTGTGGAGCATTGTATTCAGTTTGGTTGGGGGCCTGCGCTTGGTGCCGGGCGATGTTAAAGCGGCAGCCCAAATCTTTGGCATCCGCCGGACCGCCTATGTACGAGAGGTGCTAATTCCCTCGATCTTTCCTTATTTTGTGACTGGCTCGTTACTGTCGTGGGCGTCTGGTTGGAACATTCTGATTGTGGCCGAGGTCTTGCACACCTACCTGCCGCACGGCAATCGCAACAGCGACCTGTTCGGCATTGGCAGTCTCATGGTGCACGCCAGCGCCGACGGCAACGGCAATCTCTTTATCGCGGCCATTCTGACGCTGGTGGTGGCGATTGCCATTATTAACCTAACGGTATGGCAGCGGCTGCTGCATTACGCTGAGAGGTTTCGGTTTGAGTAAGATAATTGAGCTGAAAGACGTCCAAAAAACCTATTCGGGGGTTAACCACCCGGCGCTGCCAGGCATCAATTTTTTGGCGGTAAC
>DATKHK010000048.1:0-2344 GCA_035510255.1 Saccharimonadales bacterium (SeqCode)
CTGGATTCCAGCGCGTTGGATCACCGTCGCCCAGCGCCACATTACCGCCCCACCGCTTCGGATTGTAAGCCCCGGCCAAACCAATAAAGCCCGCGATACGCGGATGCGGAGCCGGTAAAGCCTTAAAGTAACGATTATCGAGCGCCAGCACCGCCGCAATGTGGGCACCAGCCGAGTGGCCCATCAGAAAGATCCGTCGCGGATGGTGCTCACGCTCAACCCACTGCACTGCTGCGGCGGCGTCTTCTATAAAGGCCGGGAAGGTTACTGCCGGATACAGCCGGTAGTTAGGCAGCACCGCGGTATAGCCCATGGCAGCCAGTGTGCGTCCGATAAACCGGTAGCGCCGTTTATCACCGCGCCGCCAAGTGCCGCCATGCCAAAATAGAATTACGGTATCGTATGGTTTAAAGGTTGGCAGATATACATCCAGCTTTTGGTGCAGATCGGAGCCGTAGGCTACATCGAGAATCGGCGGTGGCATGGTTCGATAGTAGCACGTGTCATCCTGGCCGGTTCGCAATCTGCCGATGAAGCCGCTATGATATCAGCATGAAGGTACGAAAAGCCGTGATCGCCGCTGCCGGCATGGGCACTCGGTTCCTGCCGCAAACCAAAGCCATGCCGAAAGAGATGCTGCCGCTGATCGACAAGCCAATAATCCAATATATTGTGGAAGAACTGGTTGATGCCGGTATTGAAGATATTGTGATCGTTACCGGATATCACAAGCGCTCGATTGAAGACCACTTTGATGCACCCAGTGGTGATTTAGTCAAAACTCTGGACGCCGGTAGTCCGGAAAAGCAGGAAATTTTAAAGGAGCTGGAGACAATCGCTAACTCCGCCACCTTTATCTACCTCCGCCAGAAAGGGCCGCAGGGTAATGCCACGCCATTAATGAACGCCGAGCACCTAATCGGCAATGAGCCATTCATTTATACCTGGGGTGATGATTTCATTAAAGCCACACCCGGACGGTTCCGCCAGATGGTCGACCTGTTTGAAGAGCGTGGCTCCAGCGTAATTTCCTGCATCCGCACCTCACATGAAGAGGATTACGACCGCTACGGCTTTGCCGGCGGCAAGCAAATCGCCGAAGGCTTGATTGAAATGGACACGATTATCGAAAAACCAGGCAAGCAGCGGGCGCCCTCTAACTTGGCTAGTGTCAGTGGCTATCTGTTTACGCCTAGTATTTTTTCGCATATTCGCCAAGCTAAGACCGAACATACCGGCGAGAGCGAATTTTACATCCAAGATGTCATGCAGCGCATGATTGACGCCGGCGAAACCGTGCTGGCGTATGAGATTAAGGGCGGCCGCTACTACGACACCGGTAACAAACTGGAGTACTTGAAGACATTGGTTGATTTTGGCCTAGCCCATCCCGGCGTTGGCAAGGAGCTAGAGGCCTATATTCGGACGGTGCTGGAGCCATGACGCCGGGTGGCGAGTCTCCCACTCCACATGAGGAGCCAACCGAAGCCCCATCAGGGTCAAGCGAGACCAGTTATGAGTATGAGGTTGCGGACGCGGCCAATAATATTTTGGATGAACGGCGCTCGACGCCAAACATTCACGTTCCCGAGGGACGCGCCCAGTATCGGCGGGATACAGAGATTGCTATTCGGGGTGCCGAGATTGAACAGCTCAAGAAGGAGGGGCCCACGGATGTAGCGGTGGAACGCGCCGTAGCCGATGCCACCTACCCTCCTGCAAAAGTGGACCGGCGCTACGCCAGGGAGGATGCGTTGACCGGCCTACAAAACCGGCACGCGTTTGGTACCGAAATCGGGGATGGCGACGCCAGCCACCCGGGAAAAGCAATTGTTGCAATCGACGCCGACAACTTTAAGCCGGTGAATGATGAGCTTGGTGGACACGCTGCCGGTGACGCCGTCCTGCAACTGTTGGCCGAAATCTTGAATGATGGTGTACACCCCACCTTTCGCATGGGTGGTGATGAGTTTGCGATTCAAGTCGACGAGGCTGAGGCCGAAGCTATAGCCGAACGGATTCGGCGCGACCTAGCTGAGGCGCTATCATCAGAAGAACCGATTCCCCTGCCGACCGATGCTGCGGTTTCAGCCCTCAAGCCAACAGACGTGCGTGATGCTGGCTTTGGAGTCACAATTGGCATTGGGCCAACCTGGAATACAGCCGACCAAGCCATGATGGAGGCAAAGGCGGCTCGATCTGAAGACCAAATTCGTCGCCGCGAGGGTGACCGCCGACAAGACGATCGCCGTAGCGGCGAGCGCCGAAACGAGCTTCCGCCGCAGCCTTAATTTAGAGCGTAATCAGCTGCTCCCGCGCCTGACCGACACCAACAAAGCTTAGC
>DATKHK010000049.1:0-18395 GCA_035510255.1 Saccharimonadales bacterium (SeqCode)
CCCCCTCCCATCACTGGCAGCGGTGCTGGATTGGAGGGATGCGCCGGTGGTTAAGGTTCCGTTGTCTGCAGTCAGGCTAGCCGAGGGGGAGGCGGTAGCAGCAAGGAGGACAATGCCTCCGGCTAGCACCAGTAAGCCTCCAGCAATCAGGCCATACTGACGTAAGCTGAACTTCGGGTTAGACCATATGGGACTACGGCCTACTGTGGATTTGGAACCGGAGGCAGTACTGGAGGCGGCGGTATTAGGCTGCTTGAATGGGTTCATTTGGGTTTGGTATAACGCTTATGGTTAGAATAGGTATATATAGGGGAAGTGTCAAGGAATGCTAAACTAATGATATGTCTCCAATCAGTAAAGTTATTATTGCGTGCTGGGTGGTTTTTTGGCTGTATTGGCTCATCTCGGCCTTTGGGTCAAAAAAGAATACCGTCTCGAACATAAGGCAGTTCGCGGGAATACGCCTTGGTATTTTTGTACTGGCGATCATACTATTTCGCTTCCTTAATGTGCAAAATTACCCATTTCAAAATAGCGTAGCCACCAGCAACGAGCTGGTGCTGGCAGGGGGGTTCATTATTTTCTTATTGGGGATTTTTCTGGCTATATGGGCTCGCCTATATCTGGGCAAAAACTGGGGGATGCCTATGACGCAAAAACAAGACCCGGAATTAGTTACATCTGGGCCATACCAGTACATCCGCCACCCCATTTACTCAGGCATCTTACTGGCGGCACTAGGCTCTGCCCTAGCTAGTAGCATTTTTTGGCTCACAATATTTGCCATTATGGGGATTTATTTTATTTATAGTGCGGTAGCAGAAGAAAGACTTATGACGAAGCAATTCCCAAAAGTTTATCCAATGTATAAGAGTAAAACGAAGATGCTAATTCCGTTTGTATTTTGAGCTGGGGCTATGCCCTGTTATGCCAGCTTGACACTTATGTATAAACGGGCGTATATTCTGGTCAACTCGGCTATAAGGTGTCGAGACGTACAAGGAGAAATAAAATGCCTTCGGCAGTTATTACTCACAGTGCCACTCAGCCTCAAGACAAGCAAGAGACTGCGCCGCCCAGCTTCGACGACATCCTCGACGAGCTGCGTGCCAGCGGCCTGAACTCTGAGCAAGCCGGCGCCATCCTCGACCTGTTCAGTCAGCTGAAAAAGCTGGTGATTCACTACGATCAGACCGGGGTGCCCCTGATGGTCTTCGTCGACGAGGAGGACACCGCGAATGCCTGGGAGGCACCAGACATGCCGTATATCGCGGCCGTCTGCCTGCCCAGTTCCGACAGCAGGCACGAGGCACTCGATCTGGTGATGCCCGACCTGGCCACCTCCACCCTGGGCAGCGCCCACGACCTGCTGGAGAGGGGCTTGCTCAGCCCCCGCGACACGTTCGTCCACGACCGCATTGGTCACTGCGTCATCGCCGTCAAGCGCGGCTAGCCACCACCCGCTGGTACGACACGGAAATCCCGCCTAAAGGTGCGGCTCCGGTCGCACCGGCGGGTTTTCGTATTAAGCGTAAGCGTAATCGAAAGGTTTAGTCTGTTGTCGTAGAGCTTGCACTATTTTGAGCTGGTGTCTGTAGGTTAAAGGCAGCCTGCTTAGACCCATTTGCGCAACTGTAGGTGTAGAAGTCATTGTTCCAGTATGAAGACCATTGCGTATTACTCCCCTGCTGCGTTCCTGTGCAGTTGTACCCATCCGCAGAGTAGTTGGCGCCGTTTTTATCATTTCCTCCCTGTATCACCGAATCTGCATCGGAGCATGTGGCCCCTCCAGATACAGCCATTTGTCCAGTTGTTGATCCATCAGGTAAGGTTGGGTTATCGCACTGGGTGCCACCGATTGCAGTTGGCTCTAGCTTGCCATTTGAAAAAGTATTACTTGGCGTGCTGGGGCTCGGTTGGGTACTACATGTGCTAGAAGAATTCACCCCCATATAAATGCGTGAGGGGTTACAATTGGCCGCAGGCGCAGAATAAAAAGTGGGCTTTGTAAATCCCAAAATGGCAAACACCACAAAGAGTCCTACCATCGTGAACCGATACACCTTCGGGATCCAGAGGATGTGAGCCGGATTGAGTGTTCGCAGGAACGTTATCGCATAAAAGGCGCTGATTAGCAGGGCGCCGAACAAGCCAGCGAGGGTAATACTGCTGTAACTATGGTTGGTTGCCAAGGAAACGACACTCCACGCTACAAACAGCAAGGCGCTAATAGTGAAGAGTGCAAATATCACCGCATGAACCACCATTACAAATAATGAAGCTCCGACTTTTTTATCGAGCTCAGTTTTGGAGTAGACCATGTCGCATCCAAACGAGATGGGAAGTAAAACTACTAGCGCTGCAATGACGTAATAGTTATAGGTCGAGACGTCACTGCCAGCAAGTAATCGTTGGAATACGGATACTGTTAAAATCGCGAGTGCTAATACTGTCCAGCCCCAGAACGCGTATGTCAGCCATTGAAGGATTATGGTGCCGGCATTGGCGCTGTGAGGCGCGACTGGAGTTTGTGGTGCAGACGGGAACGGCATTGAAGCGCCAACTACTGGCGCCGGAGATGGAGGGACGCTGGGTGATGGGGTGTCAGCCACAGGAGGTGAAAGTGGTTGCGCTGGATTGGCAGTACCTGCTGCTTCATCCCTCATGGCTGCCAAATCAGCGCCCATAGTGGCCGGCGGATGTATTATCCTGCCTGGCTGTATATGATGCCGTCTACTCGAATTATCCCGCGCATCATCTCCCTCGAGAGGTTTTTCCTTTTCCATAGGCCAATAATAAGTAAACCGCTTATGCTTGTCAATTTATTGGGGTAGAGAAAGCCGCTACTTCAGCGCCATACCGCCCCACTCCACAGCCGTAAAACCGCTGCGATGAAAACTTGGAAAGCTTTGAGGCGTTACAGCCACCGGAGAGTTCAGTGGCTCTTCAACCATAAAGACCCGCAGCAGTGAATCCGGCCGGGGTGTGATTGTAAGCTTCGCCACATTCGTATAATCAGTGCCCGCAAAATGGATGAGGGTGTATTTATTTGGTTGTAGTCTTGGTGCCCAATAGGCTATAAACGCGGAGGTTTCATTACTGTTGAGGCCCATAGCGGGGAGCTCTTTGCTCAAAAAAGCTACCGTTTGGTTGCCGGGTACTACAAAACCCTGGGTCATATCAAACTTGAGCGACGCTGGGTTGCCTTCCCAAAATAAATACGGGTAGGTCATGCCGTTTGCGGCATTGGTGAGCGTACCGTCCGGCTGGGCTACAACATTCCAACCAAGCTGGGTATTATAGGTTGGAACTGTGGTTGAAAAACCGGCGGGATAGTGGAGTTTAATGTTAACCCGCTCAGTGTGGGTTGGATAAAGGTAAATGACCGGTTTAGCGGCAATATCGCACATGTCGCCGGCTCCCCCGCCACCGTTCTCCCCGCAACATAAATCTGCACCGTTACAGTTTGAGCCTGAAGGGTTAACGTCGAAATGCGGTAGCAGCGTATCGCCATTTGCCTCTTGATAGATGGCTAGTTGGTAGCCGGCAAAAAACATCACAATAGCCCCAATGAAAACGCAGCTCAAGGCCATTAACGCAAATACTATATAGTTTGCATGTTTGGTGTCCACTCTGATCGAATTGTATCATAAGCGTATTAGTGCAAACTGCGGAGGAGCTGGATGCTATAAACCCAGCTCCTCCCATAACGTCATCTTTCTCAGCCCGGCTGAATCCCGTTACGGGCTAGGCTTGCCGTGAAGTTGACACCGCCTTCCCCAGACAGAACCAGCACCACCTTGGCAACCTCAGTACTGCAAATCAGATATGGTTTGCAAGCCGAGAACTCCTGTTGCTCGGTAATGGTCACCGTTCCATTACTGGTAACGGTTGACTCGGTTGGAGTTCCGACAGGCATTACGCCGGTGTTGCCATGAAACGTCACCACGATAGATTGCGCAGTTACAGCAACTGGCGTACTGCAGTAGGTGCCGCTAACGGTAGCGGATGGCCCGGTCGGGCCATAGACATGGTTGATGCTGACGGAATCCTGCGATTGCAGGGCGGTACAGGAATTTGTGGCGCCGCTTGCAAAACCGGTGAGCGCATATGCGCACATGGCACACAGCAACGCACCCAACAACAGACGTCGTAGCATGAGGTAAAACCTCCCTGGTATCAGGGGTACACCATACACCCCTATGGTGTATTAAGTTCAAGACCTTGTAATCATTTCAGCCGGCCTGGCCATGTTAATCCCCATGTGCCTACGCCGGTTGTTGTAGTAATCCAAGTAAGCTTCGAGGTCGACCTCAAGGGCTCCTTTGAGGGTCGCGTAGCGACCACCAAAGCACTCTTCCTGGATCGTCCGGTTAAAGCGCTCAACATGGGCATTGTCGGTCGGCTTGCGGACCCGAGAGTGGCGGAGCACAATCTCACTCTTCGCCTGGAGTTGCTCCCGGAACCAAACCGCAAACTCCGGGCCGTTGTCGGTCTGTAGGACCTGGAAGTTGAACCCGGCTTTAGCCTGCGCCCGCAAGACAACCTGCAAGGCAATACCAGCCCTCAGTCGCTCGTGAAGCTCGACGTACGCCCACCTCGAGTGGACATCTAAGAGGGTGTAGAGGTAGAAACGCTTGCCGGTAGTCCAGTCGAGAATATGTACCGTATCCGCCTCCACGAGATGGCCAGGAGCGTCAGCCGGCGGTCTCGGTACTCGGATGCGCTGCCGGTGGTACTTCTTGGTCTTGAGCATTTCGTGACGAGTCAGGGTGCGCTTCACGCTGCTCAAACTGACCTGGACTCCCTGCTCTTTGAGGTCTTCGTACACAACTTCAGCGCAGCGGCCATGCTTCTGGCGTTCGGTGATGATGGCGGCAACAATCTCCGGCTTAAGGGTTCTTGGGTGGGACTTTGGTCTTGAGCTGCGGGTCGGGATGCCGTGGCGGCCATCCGCTGGGGCGCGCTTTGACCATTTCACAACGACAGATTGGCTGAAGCCGAGGTGGCGGGCTACCTTTCGGGTCGACCACCCCTTTCTTAGAAGCAAGACCGCCTGCATCCGGACTCGGGGGAGGTTGGGGTTTGAGGTGTACATATTCACAAGCTTAGACTCCAAAGTGATTCCAAGCTATTGAACCATTACAGCATATTGCATTTATCAAGCAAAAGTGCTAAAATAACTAATTCCAACCCTGGAAGTTCCTACTACCCGGAGGTGTATTGTGCCGAAGTCGGCTCTGCTTACCACTGACACATGCTACGAGGCGTTGGCGTTGCTAGACCCGTCAATTCGGAAGGGGATGCGTCAGGGCCCGTTCAATCGTGAGGCTGGGTTCCTGGCCGTACTGGATCCCACCCGGCTGTATGAGCCAAAGTATCACGATGGTCCCGTCAACGAGGATTTTCTCAGCGAGGTTGTTCTCTGGAGTGAGGTCTTCGGTGTGGCGCAAGACTGGGAGCATCCCTTTCATGTGATTGCTCTGGCTAAGGCCTATGCCACGTTCAAGTATCGGTTGCCGGCACACGTCATTGTGCAGCAAGCACCGTATCTGCTTGAGCCGGAGTTTACCAAGTATGGCGGCAGTGCCATTGATCCGATTGGCGGCTTGATTGTCGCCTTCTCGGGCGTTCAGGAACACTTCGACCGGCAGATCAGCGAGATGATTCTCAGTACCCTCCGTGGGCTGTCCATCGATAAAATGACTTCGGTTCTGGATGATCCGGAGATCAAACTACTCCCAGCCCCGGGTCCCATGGATCTCGCCATGCCACCAGGCATCAGCTTCGACGAGGTAGACGATTCCTATTTGGAAACGCACCGCCAAGAAGACAACTAGCCCACTGACTGCAGGCGCCTTAACCGGCCTTGGGGTCGGTGGGCGTTCTGCTTTTTAGACCTCAGTTTTTAACTGCTCATAGCGAAAGCAGCTGATGAGGTGATCATTCACCATGCCGCTCGACTGCATAAAGGCGTAACAAATGGTTGGGCCGACAAAGTTCATACCGCGCTTTTTTAGATCACTACTCAATTTAATGGCGATATCATTAACGGCCGGCAGCTGTGAAAGCTTGGTGTAGCTATGCTGAATCGGTTTTCCATCCACACACTGCCAAAGATAAGCATCAAGACTGCCAAACTCGCGTTGGATCTTTACGACAACCTGGGCGTTTTGAATAGCCGACGCAATCTTTAGCCTGTTACGGATTATCCCCGGATCAGCTAGGAGGCTGGCAACCTCTCGGTCGCCGAACGCGGCCACCTCATTAATGGTGAAATTATTGAATGTCTTACGGTAGTTATCGCGCTTTTTTAGGATGGTCAGCCAACTCAGACCGGCCTGCGCGCCTTCAAGCACCAGTAGCTCAAAAAGCTGGCGGTCGTCGTGTAGCGGTACGCCCCACTCGTGGTCATGGTAGGCCACGTAAAGCTCGTGATCGCCGCACCAGGCGCATCTAACTAAACTCGTCTCGGGACCCTCAAGCATATCGTGCATTATACAGGGCTAACGTTTGTTATTGATAAATAGCTTGATGCTATAGTTATGGCATGAGCGCAATAGCTGTTGAGCATTTAGGCGTGGCCATAGGTGGCAGGGAGATCCTTTCCGGAGTTACCATCGATATTCCGGAGGGCAAGGTGATTGGGTTGCTGGGGCCGTCGGGGTCTGGCAAGACTACCTTAATGCGCACAATTGTTGGCTTGCAGAAGCCGAAAACCGGCCACGTCATGGTCTTTGGACTGTTAGCCGGATCGAAGCAGCTACGCAAGGAGGTCGGCTACATGACCCAAGCGCCTTCGGTGTATGGCGACCTAACGGTCGAAGAGAACCTGCGCTACTTTGGTACATTGGTAGGGGAGGGCAAGCCGCGCATTAGTACAATTATGGCGGATGTCGATATTAGCGCGCTTGGTGGCCGGCTGGTGAGCGGCCTTTCGGGCGGCGAGCGGGCGCGGGTATCGCTGGCGGTAGCAATGCTAGCCCAACCGCCACTGCTGGTCCTCGACGAACCGACGGTCGGCCTCGACCCGCTACTGCGCCAGCAGCTCTGGCAGAAGTTTCACGAGTTGGCACGTGGCGGAACCACTTTGTTGGTTTCTAGCCACGTTATGGATGAGGCCAGCCGCTGCGACGGCCTGCTGCTGATTCGCGAGGGCAAGCTGCTGGCAGCCGGCAGTCCTAGTGCGCTCAAAGCCCAAACTAAAACCCAATCAGTTGAAGAGGCCTTTATCCAGCTGGTAGGAGCCAAGCGATGAGCCCCCGTAAGGCCGGCGCCACCGGTTTGCGCGTCCTGCGGCAGCTGCGTCACGACCCGCGTACCATCGGCCTAATCCTCTTAATCCCGACGGTGTTAATGGTGGTCATGCGCTACGTCTTCAACGATGACACCACCACCTTTAAGGCCTTTGCGCCGATTATTCTCGGCATATTCCCGTTTATTGTGATGTTTATAGTGACCTCTATTACCATGCTGCGTGAGCGGACCACTGGCACGCTGGAACGGCTGATGACGCTGCCGATCGCCAAGCTGGAGCTACTCAGCGGTTACGCACTAGCTTTTGGGCTGCTAGCGGTCTGCCAAGCGGCGCTAGCTAGCTTTGTCACGCTACACTGGCTCGATACCTCGATTAGCGGCAGCGTTGGCTTAATAATTCTGGTAGCGCTGCTATCCGGCCTGCTGGGAATGTCACTGGGATTGTTTATGAGTGACTTTGCCACCAGTGAGTTCCAGGCCGTCCAGTTTATGCCGGCGCTGGTTTTCCCGCAGCTGCTCACCAGCGGCTTGTTTGTAGCCCGCGACCAGATGGCGAAGCTGTTGCAGTGGTTTGCCGACATCATGCCGCTCACCTATGTGGTGGATGCCATGAAGCGGGTAACTACCGATGCCAACTGGACCGCCGGCCTGGCCAGAGACATTTGGGTGATCGTCGGCTTTGCGCTGGCTGCTTTGGTTTTAAGCGCTGCCACCCTCCGCCGTAACCACTAAGCTGGATAATATGCGTATAATAAGGGTGAACTGATTCGCTAGAAGGGAGTGTCCGTGGACGACGTCGCAATCCGCACCAAAGGCCTGACCAAGCACTATGGAAACTTTGTGGCGTTGGCGCCACTTGATCTTGAGGTAAAGCAGGGCGAGGTGCTGGGTTACCTGGGGCCGAACGGAGCCGGCAAGACTACCACGATCCGCGCCATGCTGGGGCTAATCAAGCCGACCGGGGGCCAGGTTGAAATCTTTGGCATCAACGCCCAGGCGCACAAAGTGGCGGCCCACAAACGCCTGGCCTACATCCCCGGCGAGGCCACCTTTTGGCCCAGTCTTACCGGCGCCGAAACCTTGCACTTGCTTGGGAAGATCCATGGCCAGATCGACACCGCCTACCGCGATGAACTGATTAAGCGCTTCCAGTTTGAGCCGGCCAAAAAAGTCCGCACCTACTCCAAAGGGAACCGGCAGAAGATCAACATTATCGCCGCCCTAATGACCCGCGCCGACCTGCTGATTATGGATGAGCCGACCAGCGGCCTCGACCCGATTATGGAGCAAGCCTTTCGCCAAAGTGTGATGGAGGCGACCGACAACGGCCAAACCGTCTTCCTGTCCTCGCACATTTTAGAGGAAGCGGCGGCGCTATGCGACCGGCTGGCCATCTTGCGGGCCGGTAAGCTGGTGGAGCTGGGCACCCTATCGCAGTTGCGGCATCTTTCGGCCACCACCGTGGAAGCTACCTTTAGCGGTAAAGCGCCGAATGTCACAAAGGTAGCCGGCGTGACTAGCGTGCACCTCATTGGCCACACCCTGCACTGCCAGGTGCAAGGGTCAATTAAGCCGTTGCTAGCCGAGCTGGCTAAAAGTGATGTCGTCAAACTGCTGAGCCGCGAACCATCGCTAGAGGAACTGTTTCTGTCGTTATACGGTGATAGCGACATCCGTAAGCCGGAGGCCGGATGAGCACCGCCAATCTAGCCGCGGCCACCAAGCCCACGCTCAACAAGCGCTTCCGTTCGCCGCAAACCGTTATTGCCCGATTTATAGCCAAGCGCACCGCTGGTAGCGCCGTCTTTTGGGCAGCGGTGTTTGGCGTGTTTGTAGCCTCTAAATCAATCGGCTTCGTGAAGGCCTATCCAACGGCACATGAGCAGGCGGCGGTAGCGGCCACTTTTCTGAATAATATTGGGATCGAGGCGCTACTAGGCAAGCCGCATCACGTCGCGACGGTTGCCGGCTTTACGGTCTGGAGCACGCTCTGCGTGATGTCGATGATTGGCGGGATCTGGGCTCTTATGCTCGCCACGCGGAATTTTCGGGGCGAGGAAGACGCCGGGCGCTGGGAGTTACTGCTAGCCGGACAGACCACCGCGCGCCGGGCGGCCGCCAACACCCTGGTTGGGCTGGGCGCGGCAATTGCGGTATTATATGTGGTTTCGGCGATCACCTTCGCCATTGTGGGACGGGTCCACGGCATCGGCTTTGGCACCGGAGCCGCCTTGTTTTTTGCGCTGGCGGCAATCTGTGGAGCGGCCCAGTTTATAGCGGTGGGGGCACTAGCCAGCCAGCTTATGCCCACCCGTGCCCGTGCCGCCGGCTTAAGCGCCGCCATTTTTGGTGCCTGCTTCCTAGCACGAGCCATGGCCGACACTACCAGCGTTCACTGGCTAATAAATGTTACCCCGCTCGGGTGGATTGAAAACTTACAGCCGCTGACCGATACCCAACCCATATGGTTGCTCCCGATAGGCGGATTGATTTTCGTCCTCAGTGCTCTGACCATCTTTTTGGCTGGGCGGCGCGACCTTGGCGAGAGCATTTTTGCCGATACGGATAGTGCCAAAACCCGCACCGGGTTACTGCGCTCACCGCTAACCGCCGCCCTCCGCCTAACCGGCCCGACCAGTCTGAGTTGGCTGGTCGGCATTGGTATAGCCGCCTTCTTTTACGGTCTCCTGACCAAGTCGGCCGCCCAAGCGCTTAATCAAACACTAAGCGCCGAACACATTATTAACCAGCTAGCCCACGTCTCACAAAGCTTAGGGGCTACCACCTTTTTGGGCATTGTTTTCCTGTTGCAAATAACAATGATCATGGCCTACGCGGCTAGCGCTGTCGGTCGGATGCGCGAAGATGAGGCCGAGGGCTACCTAGATAACCTGCTGGTACGGCCGGTTAGCCGGCTGCGCTGGCTCTTGGGCAGGGTCTTTTTGGCGGTAGTGGTAATTGTGGTGGCTGGTCTGCTCACCACCCTTGGCACTTGGGCTGGCGAGATCAACCAACAGACCGGCGTCTCTTTCCATACATTGTTGCTAGCCGGTATTAACACGCTAGCACCGGCACTGCTCATTTTGGGGATAGGGGTGTTCGCGCTCGGCATCACACCGCGCTTAACCACCGTGATCGCTTATGGTGTCATTGCCTGGACCTTTTTAATTGAAATGGTCAGCTCCGGCCTCAACCTGAGCCACTGGGTACTCGACACCTCAATTCTCTATCATGTGGCGCTAGCGCCGGCGGCCAACCCCAAATGGGGAAGTGACGCCGTCCTCGCCGGGATTGGGTTGGCGCTCGGCGTCATCGGCGCACTGGTATTTAATTATCGCGACCTCGAGCCGGAATAACCAAACGAAGGAGTCCAAATGAGCTTTAAAGCCCTACAGGAACTAACTAATTTATCGGGGAGAGTCGCGATTGTAACTGGCGGCGCGGTAGGTATTGGGCAGGGGATTTCTTATCGCCTAGCCGAAGCCGGCGCCAGCGTCTTAGTCGCGGATATCAGCCAAGATCATCTAAACATTGCCAAGGAGGCGTTTTCGGGCAAGGACTTTAATATCGAATACCTGGTGGCCGACGTGGCGAACGCTGAAGAGGTCACAAAGATGGTTAAGACAGCTGTCGCGAAATTCGGTGCGCTTGATATTTTGGTTAACAATGCCGGCATCTATCCAAGTAAGTTGCTTATGGATATGACATCCGCCGACTTTGATAGAGTGCTGGCGGTCAACCTAAAAGGAGTGTTTTTAGCAACTAAGGCCGCCGCCGACATCATGATTAGCCAGGGGCGCGGCGGGCGTATCGTCAATATCACCTCAATCGATGCGCTGCACCCGTCTTCGGCCGGGCTGGCCCATTACGACGCCTCAAAGCATGGGGTATGGGGTTTTACCAAGAACGCCGCGCTTGAGCTAGCCACCCATAAGATCTGGATAAACGCGGTGGCACCGGGCGGTATCGCCACTCCAGGCACCGAAGCCAGCCAAGAATCAGCGCAAGCACCCAAGGGCGTTGATATGTCGAAAATGCTCGAAGCTTTTCTGGCACGTATCCCTATGAAACGCCTGGGGGAGCCGGACGATATCGCCAAAGCCGTCCTCTTTCTGACGTCTGACATGTCATCATATATGACCGGCAGCCAGATAGTAGTTGATGGGGGAGTATTGTTGGCGTAGTTGCAATTACCTCCCCTATACTATACATTTAATAGTAATAGTACGTACAAGTTGAGGGGACGGTCATTATGAAAGCAGCCCAAATTAACGGATATGGTCACGCTGGCGTCGTAAGGGTTATAGAGACCGAGAAGCCAACTGCCAGCGAGGAGCAGGTGTTGGTAAAGGTAGAGGCGGCCAGTCTGAATCCATTCGATACCAGCCTGCGCGAAGGCTATATGCAAAAGATGATTCCGTTGCAGTTTCCGGCTACGCTCGGTGGCGATATTGTCGGCACGGTTACCGCGGTTGGTGCTGGCGTTAGCCAGTTTGCCGCCGGCGATAAGGTGTTTGGCCAGGCCAACGTGGTGGCCGGCAATAGCGGGGCTTTCGCTGAGTTTGCGGCTACCGCTGCCGGGCAGGTGGCTAAGGCGCCGGCTAAGCTCAAGGCGACCGAAGCCGCCGCTACCCCGCTGGTTGGCGTCAGCGCGCTGCAAGCGCTGACCGAACACATTAAGCTCACGGCTGGCCAAAAACTGCTGATTCATGGCGGGGGAGGCAGCATTGGGGCGGTAGCGGTGCAGCTGGCTAAGCAGCTTGGAGCGCGGGTTGCGGCAACTGCCACCGGCAGTGACATCGAGTACGTCAAAAGCTTAGGCGCCGATGAAGTCATCGACTACAAGTCACAGGACTTTACAAAGTTGGTGAGCGATTATGATGCAGTATTTGATACGGTTGGCGGCGCGGTGTTTGAGCAGTCATTTGCCGTACTAAGGCCGGGCGGCATCGCCGTCACTATGATTGCCCAGTTTGACGAAGCCAAAGCCCAGGAACATGGCATCGCCGCCCTAATGCAAGGTACCAAGGTCACTACCGCCGCCCTCGATAAACTGCGCCAGTTCATTGAAGACGGTACGATGAACGTGCGCGTCGATTCGTCCTTCCCACTTAACCAAATCCAGCAGGCCTTTGAAAAACGCGAAAGCGGCAGCGCCCACGGCAAGATCGTTATTGCGATGCTATGATAGGGATAGCAAAAAAAGGAGTAGAACATGAGCGAACCGGAGGTCTTTGTACTAGCCGACCACGCCTTGCAAAAGGTGATTGACCAAATCAAAGACGATCAATGGGCGACGGAGCTGCCGCCGTTGTTCCTGCGCCGTGGCCAGGAGAAAGTGACGCTACGCGAGATTGTAAACTACCACGCCCAAGACGATGCTTGGGTGCCGGATATGTTAGCCGGCAAAACTATGGAGGAAGTGGGTAAGGACAGGTTCGCCGGTGATCTGCTGGGCGCTGATCCCAAGGGCAATTTCGGCAAGTTTGTGGAAGCCGCTTGTGCCGCGGCCAGCGCCCTTGATGATCTGAGCCGGACGGTACACTGCTCCTTCGGTGATTACACGGCCAGCGACTACTTCGCCCAAATCAACTACTTTCGCGGACTGCGCGCCTACGACATTGCTAAGGTGATTGGCGTGGACAGCACGCTACCGAACGAGCTGGTTCAAGGGCTGTGGGATGAACTCAGCCCCCACGCCGAAGAGTGGCGAGCCATTGGCGTGTTTAAGGCCAAGGTCGAGGTGCCGGAAGACGCCAGCTTACAGGATAAGCTGCTGGGGCTCGTCGGCCGCCAACCCTCCTAAATTTAAATTACCCATAATTCACAGCATTTTCTCAACCATAAGTATTACAATAGAGTTGTGCAGCAACGAAACGTAAGATCCCGCTATCAATCCCGGCGCTCCTCGGGCTTTATTCGAGTTGTTTGGGTGATGATTATACTGGCGGTGCTGGGTTATGGCGCCCATAGCCTACTGCGCTCCGGCGCTCTCGATGTAGCCGCCTCCTCCTCAAAGCTTACCGACGTCAACCTAGGCAACCAGCTAACCGCCATTTTTAAGGATTATCCTCAGGTTACCGTCGGCGTCTCGGTGATCAACCTAAGCTCTGGCAAACAGAATAACTTCGGTAGCACTCAACCCATAACAGCCGCCAGCACCACCAAACTGGTTACCGCTCTCGATTTTCTGCACCAAGTGGAAGGTGGTACCTATAAGCTAAGTGGTCCGCTCGATAATGAAACAGCTGGCTGGCAGCTCCAACAGCTTATCAACCAGAGTAATGACGATTCTTGGCAGGATTTTATTACTTTAATGGGTGGCCAGCAGATCCAGGACTACGCCCACCAAATTGGCCTCAATTCTTTCACCTTTAACGGCAATACTATCGCGCCCTCCGACGACGCCAAAATGTTGGCCGCCCTCTACCAGGGCAAGCTGCTCAACGCTTCCGATACCCAGCTCCTGCTTTCTTATATGCAGCACACTAACGATGAGCAGCTGATACCGGCCGCCCTCCCCAGCAGCGCCACTGTCTGGCACAAGTACGGTGAGCTGCTCGAGCCTACCGGCAACTTTGTCCACGATACCGCCATTATTAAGAACAATGGCCACACCTTTGTGCTCTCGATCTATACCGACCGGCCGGATATGCTCGACATTCAGCAGCGGGAGCAGCTCATTCATCGGATTACCCAAGCAGTAGTGAACTATGAAAGCTAGAAACCACCGTCTGAGCATCGCCTGGCGGGCCGCAGTGCAGTTAATTTGCACACTGGCCAGCCGGCTCGGTATTTATTTGCACCCGGCCACGCTCAGCACCATCACCAAAGTGATCCGGCAGAAGTTTAGCGACTAGTTGAGTGGATTGTGCCCAAACCAGCGGCGGGCGGCAGCCTCATCGGCCTGAATTAGAGTGATTAGTGCTTGCCTGGAGCTAAGGGTGCGGCTCGGGCGATGGTAGTGCCGAATGTCGAGTACCAGCTCACCACCGTAGTAGTCGCGGTCGGGAATATCCAACAGATGCGCCTCCACCCGCCGCTTGGTGTCGCCAACTGTAGTCGGCGTACCAATAAAGATTAAAGCCGGGCGCAGCCGATAGTCAGCCAGATTGGCAAAACCAAAATAAATACCGTCAGATAGGGGAGTGGCGGTGATCAGATTGGCGGTCGGGTAGCCGAGCTGGCGCCCGTTGCCCTGAAAACGGGTTACCGTACCGCTAAGGGCAGCTATTGGGGTGGTTTTGGCCATACATACTCTAGTATATATGAGAAGCCTATCCGTAATGGGGTGATTTTGCCCCTTTTGGGCACAGAAAGTGGGGTTTAGAGGGCGCCCAAACACCCGACATTAGACATAATTAAAATTTAATGCTATAATTTGCTTTATATTGTGATAGGTGAATGCCGGGACTTTTCAATTGTTACCTCGCTGTTCATCCACAGTGACGTAACATATGAAAGGTATTCATGAGACGAAACTCATTTTCAATGCCTGCCAGCTCCAGGGGCGGCAAGGTATTTCGTAATTCCAGCTCGGCACGCTATAACCGTAAGCCACAGGGCCGCGGCGCCTACATCAACCCTGAAAAATTCATTAACAAGGCCTCTCTGCCGGAGGAAGTGGTACCGTTTGTGCCCAAGCATCGCTTTACCGATTTTCGGTTGAGTGACGCCCTGCAACGTAACGTGGCTGCCCACGGCTACATTACGCCAACACCGATCCAAGACGTTGGCATCCCGCCGATTTTAGAGGGGCGCGACTTCATTGGTCTGGCCAATACCGGTACCGGCAAGACCGCGGCCTTTATTCTGCCAATTATTGAGCGCTTGCAGAACCACCAGGGCACGGCTGCCTTAATTATTGCGCCTACCCGTGAGCTGGCGGTACAGATTAACGAAGAGTTTCGGGCGTTTGCCCGCGGCTTGGGGCTGTATTCGGCGCTCTGCGTTGGCGGCACAAATATGCGCCAGCAAATTATGGCCCTGCAACGCCGCCCCCAGGTAGTGGTCGGTACTCCCGGCCGCCTGAAAGACCTAAACCAGCAAAAGGCGCTGCGCCTCCAGCACACCGACATCCTGGTACTGGACGAAGCCGACCGCATGCTCGATATGGGTTTTATCACCGACATTCGTTTTCTGGTAGCGCAGCTGCCAACCAAGCGCCAAACCCTGTGCTTTAGCGCCACGATCACGCCGGAGATTGAGCGGCTGATCCACGCCCTGCTGACCAATCCGATAACCGAGTCGGTCCGTACCAGTGAAACCAGCGACCATGTTGAACAGGACATCATCGAGGCTCACACCAAAGAGGAGAAGCTGGAGATTTTAAGCGATCTGTTGAAACAGCCGGACTTTGAAAAGGTGCTGATCTTTGGACAGACCAAATGGGGCGTACAGCGCCTGGCCGATAACCTCACCAAGCTGGGTTTGCCGGCCCAAGCGATTCATGGTAATAAAAGCCAATCGCAGCGTCAGCGCTCCCTGCAAGCCTTCAAGACCAATGTCGCCCGGATCCTGGTAGCTACCGACGTGGCCGCCCGCGGGCTGGATATTCCCAATGTCAGCCATGTGATCAATTTCGACCAACCCGGCACCTACGAAGATTATATTCACCGCATCGGCCGGACCGGCCGGGCGGGACAGCGCGGTAAGGCTTTGACCTTTATTAACCGCCGCTAAGCATTAGAGCCACCAAAATTGCAATCACCGGCCCAAGCTGGTATACATAATATGTCCTGACGGCTAAACCGTCACTTGCAACGGAAGCTCTTCCTATTTCCCAGCGCCTCACTAGGGGCAGTCTTGGAGACTCTCATGATTCCCATGCGACAGCTCCCAAACGCCCTAACGGTGTTTCGGGTGGTGTTGGTGCCAGCGATAGTAGTGCTACTACTGGATTGGCCCACCGAAACCGGCCGTTTGGTTGCGGCCGGGCTGTTTTTGCTAGCTTGGATCACCGACCTGGTAGACGGCTGGCTGGCGCGATCCGCACATAGTGCCATCACGACCTTTGGAAAGCTGGCCGATCCGATAGCCGACAAGCTGTTGGTAGCCTCGGCCTTGGTATCGCTGACCATACTCGGGCGCATTGCTGCCTGGGTGGTCATCGTGATTATCGCGCGAGAGCTAGCAGTTACGGTTCTGCGCTGGGTAGCGGTCCGGCAAGGTAAAGACGCGGCGGTGATTTCGGCCGGCCGGTGGGGCAAGATCAAGACCACCGCTCAGGACAGTATGATCATCGTGCTAATCGCGGCGGCCACCGTGCCAGCGTGGTTCAACGGCTGGATCTACCTAACGGTAGTGATAACCGTCAGTTCGGGTGCCGGCTACTTTGTAAGCTGGTACCGTCAAAAATCCCTCGAGAGGAGTTTGCTCCACATGGAGACGCAATCAAGCGGCAGACTAAGTGTAGACGTAGCACCCAGTCAGTTCTCCGATGTGCTGCGCCACCGCTTGATTCGTCTCGGGGTTACTCCGAATCGCATCTCGCTAGTCGGCTTGGTGCTGAATCTAGCGGCGGCGGGACTGATCCTGGACAAACAGCTGTTCATTGGCGGGCTGGTGTTCATCGTGGGGTCGGTACTCGACACCATTGATGGGAAATACGCCCGTTTTGCCGATATGGAGACGCCGTTTGGCGCTTTTCTGGACTCGACGCTCGACCGCATGGAGGAGGGGATTGTGCTGACGGCGGTGGCCGTTTGGTATAGCGACCAGGATGATCGCTGGGTCGTGGGCATGATCGGTCTGGCGGTGGTGTTTTCGCTGATCGTCTCCTACGCCCGAGCCCGGGCGGGGAGTCTGAAAATCGATTGCAAGACCGGCCTGGCAACCCGCCCAATTCGGGTGGTCATCATCTCGGCCGGACTGCTGCTCGCCCAGAACCCTTTCTTTGAAAGTACTGTTCTGCTAACGATCTGCATTGCCGGACTTACCGGGTTGACCGCCCTCACGGTTGTTCAGCGCCTCAGGCATGTGCAGATAGCGCTGAGTTAGTCGAATGTTCCACAGCAACCAGGGTGGTGGCCAGTACGGTCACCACCCTTTTTACGATCTTGCTATCGATTAAAGCGGTAGCAGTAGATGTTCGTCTGGCGCTGCTTAAAGCCCAGCCGTTGATACAGGCGGTTAGCAGCTTCGCGGGTCGGGTTGGAGGTGAGACTAACCTCCTTGACGCCAGCGTCCTGCGCTAACGTAATAGCGGCCTCGACCAACTGCTGGCCAACGCCGCGACCCCGGGCGGCCTTGTCAACCACCACACTCTCAAGCACCGCCATGAGTTTTGCCGGCGTAGCATACACTACCAGGGTAGCCATGCCCATAATCATGGCGGTCTGTTCATCCTCCGCAATCAGTAAAGTACTGCCGGGGCTAGCAATAATCGCTTTTAGGGTTGCGGCGGTTGGCAACGTGGTCTCCGGACTGAGTTGTTGTGCCAGACGCCCAGCTGCATCCACAAGCTCTGAGCTAACCTGCTCAACCGGCTTAATCTGCATTCAACTCGCTCTCGGCCGAGCCGCGGGAGGCCGGTGACTCCAGCGGTGCCGCCGCCACATCATCCTCGCTTAACCGCAGCAACCCCTCGTCTAAGCGCTTCTGATCAAGGAAGTGGGCAATAAAGCCAACCGAACGAGAGAGCACAAACAGGGCATTAAAGAATTCAGCATCAACCAGGGCAGCTAGCTGCTCCGGCGTGTAGCCCTCGGTCTCAGCCAGTAGATCAAGCAGCACCGCCGCGATCGCGCCGTCAACGTTTAAGATCAGGTTGCCTTTTTTATGTACCGTCACCGCCTCAACCCCTTGCGCAAAATCGGTGTAGGGCCGGTTTTCCAGATCGTGAGCAAAGGCAAGCAGCTTAGCTACCCGTGGGTCGGGGCTATCCATCCGATATTTGCGGTGGCCAATACCGGCAATGTAGCGCTTATCAGCCGCAAACTGCTCTACCAGCGTAACCGGTGAGATGTCGCGTTGGACACCATCCAGCCAGATATCGGCCGCTTGGTTAATAGCCCCACCAAAACGCGGGCCAATCGTTAGCAACCCAGCAGCCAGCGAAGAAACCAAGTCGCGGCCGGCCCGCGCCGTCACAATGGTATTAACCGCGCCAGACACATATGGGCCGTGATCAACTAGGA